>JAILNW010000017.1 GCA_024691145.1 Lachnospiraceae bacterium | reverse complement strand
GTCAACATTAGTAATATACATTCGGCACATTTACTGATATAATAAAACTTGCGTAAGGCTTTTTGGGTATAAGAGTGCATATCCTTAGAAGATATTTTTACAAAACAGCACTCAGTTATTGAAAGGAGATGTGGAGAAGATGAAATCTTCGAAGAAAGTTAAGTTGCTTTGTCTTACTATGGCTGCAGCACTTGCAATATCTGGTGCAGGATTTGTAGCTTGGCAGAATTTAGGTAAAGCACAGGCGGGAAGTGCTAATGAAGGTGCCAGCACATTCTCATGGGACAATGCGACAGTATATTTCTTATTAACTGACCGTTTTAACAACGGTGACACAAGCAATGATCATTCATATGGAAGAGGTCTTGATAAGAATGGTAACGTAGTTACTGGTATTCAGCAGGGCGCTTTATTCCAGGGTGGTGACTTCAAGGGTATAACTAATAAGATTGAGGAAGGTTATTTCGATAATCTTGGTGTTAATGCACTTTGGATATCAGCTCCTTATGAGCAGATACACGGATATGTTGTAGGTGGAGACGGAGATGATAGTTACGCTCACTACTCATATCATGGATATTATGTAAACGATTATACAACAACTGATGCAAACTTCGGTACAAAAGAAGAATTCAAGACATTAGTTGATACAGCACATAATCATGGAATCAGAGTCGTACTTGACGTAGTTATGAACCATGCAGGTTATAACACTATGGACGATATGAACACTTCTAACTATGGTGTTCTTAAGAGCGGATGGGATAATTACTATTATGCACATAAGAACATCAACAATTCTACTTATCATGGAACTTACATTGGTTACGATGAGAATGCAGCAGCATGGGGTAACTGGTGGGGTGCAAACTGGATAAGAGCAGGACTTCCAGGATATACTAATGGTGGAAGCGATGACTTAACTAAAACAGTTGATAGTCTTCCTGACTTCAAGACAGAGAGCAACTCAGTTGTAAGTATTCCAACATTCCTTCAGAACAAGTGGAAGAACGAAGGCAGATATGATGAAGAAGTTAACGGACTTAACTCTTGGTTATCTGCAAACAATAAGAAGATGACAGTTACTAACACACTTTCATATTGGTTATCAGAGTGGGTTAGAGAATATGGTATAGACGGTTTCCGTTGTGATACAGCTAAGCACGTTGACACTGCTTCATGGAATACATTAAAGCAGTCATGTGTAGCAGCACTTAAAGAATGGAAGAAGAATAACCCAGAAAAGGCTATGGATGATCTTGATTTCTGGATGACTGGTGAAGTTTGGAACCATGGAATGTGGAAAGATGAGTACTTTACACAGGGCGGATTTGATTCAATTATCAACTTCAGCATACAGGGTGGTTCTGCAATATCAAAAGATAGTGTTAGCAAGATATATCAGGACTATGCTGATAAGATTAACAACGATGATGAATTTAATGTATTATCATACATTTCATCACATGATACAGTACTTACAAGAGGTAATTCAATTTACATGGGATCTGCATTCTTATTAATGCCTGGTGCAGTTCAGATCTTCTATGGAGATGAAACTGACAGACCTTATGAGAACAGCTATCCAAGCAATGGATACCACAATGTAAGAAGCTTCATGAACTGGAGCAGCATTAATGGTTCTACACTTGCTCATTGGCAGAAGGTAGGAACATTTAGAAATAATCATATTGCAGTAGGTGCTGGACAGAATGCATCAATTTCAACAACTTCAGGTAAAGCATTTACAAGAACGTATGATAAGAATGATATCAAAGATAGCGTTGCATTTTGTATAGGTGCAAGCAATAATACAATGGTAACAATTGATGTTTCTTCAATTTGGGAAGATGGAACAGTTGTTAAAAATGCTTATGATGATACTGATTACGAAGTTGTTAGTGGTCAGGTTGTAGCTTCAAGTGGAGCTAACGGAACTATCCTTCTTGAGAAGACTGACAAAGTTAATCCTAAGCCAGTTATTTTCTTACAGGGCGAGAAAGAATTCGTTGGAACTGAAGAAATCGAAGTTACATTAAAGAATGCTGAAACAGCAGTTGTAACAGTAGCAGGAAAGAGTTTTAACGTTAAGAGTGGTGACAAGTTCACAATTGGTGAAGGCGTAGCTGATAATACTACAATTGAAGTTAAGGCAGAAGCAACTAATGATGAAGGAACAACATTAGTAAAAGCTACATTTAGAAAAGTTTCTGAAGAAATTTGGAACGAAAGATACAATGCAAAATTTTATATAAAGACTTCTGATGATTCAACTCCATATGTATACGCTTGGACAACAGAAGCAGGCGCATTAACTGGCAAGTGGCCTGGTGATGCATTAACAGAAAAGACTTCAAACGGATATTACGTATTAGATTTAGGAAAACTTGATGAAGGTGTTTCTTACAATGCAGTAATAAATAATGGCAGTGGAAAGCAGACTTCAGATATTACAGGTCTTGTTGGACCAAGCTGGTTCACAATTGATGCTTCTACATATGCAGAAACTAAGATTGAACCAGATTATCCAGACATCCCTGTACCAACAGTGACTCCACAGCCAACAGCAACTCCGGAACCAACAGTTGAGCCAACAGCTGAGCCAACAGTTGAACCAACAGTTGAACCAACAGTTGAACCAACAGTAACTCCAGAGCCAACAGTTGAACCAACTAATACACCAGCTCCAACAATTAATCCTTCAGAAGCAAGACTTGCTCTTCAGAAAGTAGTTGCTTCAGCTAATGAAGAAGTTGAGACTGATTATACAGAAGAAACTTACAAAGAACTTACAAAAGCAGTTAAAGCTGCAAACAAGTTATTAGATAATGGTGCAAGCGATGATGAATATTTAGCAAGCATTGATACAGTTAATAGTGCAATTGCAGCACTTGAACTTGCAAATCCAACATTTACTCAGTTGGTAGCAGGTACAGCAAGAATTAAAGGTATTGCTCCTTTAGGTTCAGCAGTAAGAGTAACAGTAGGCAATAAGAGATATATCGCAGTAACAGCTGATAAGGTTACTGGTGAGTGGTCAATTAATGCAGGTAAGTTCAGCAATGATGTTGTTGTTACAGCATATGCCACTAGAGATGGAAAACAGTCAGCAACAATTAAGTATGACCTTTCAAATGGTGATATCGTAATCGTTGTAACTCCAAGTCCAACTGCTACACCAGCACCAACAACTAAGGCACCAGCTACAACAGCACCAGCACCAACAACAAGTGCACCAGCTACAACAGCTCCTGCTACAGTTACACCACAGCCAACTAATGTACCTAGCGATATAACAATGTTATATTACTATTCAGAATGGGATAATGTATCAATCAAGTACAGTCTTGATAATGAGACTTGGACAGAGTACACACCAATGGTTAAGTGCACATCTTCTAAGTATTTTACAATGATTATTGAATCAGGCAGTGCTAAGAGAGTATACTTTAACTTTACAAATGGAACAGAAGTAGATGATAACGAAGGATATAACTATTTTGTAAAAGCTGGCAAGATTTATACAATTAATGGAGATTCAATTACAGTTGGACGTCCTGACATAATTGATCCTACACCAGCACCAACAGTTCAGCCAACAGTTGAGCCAACAGTTGCACCAACAGTTCAGCCAACAACTGAGCCAACAGTTGCACCAACAGTTGCACCAACTAGTACACCAGCACCTGGTAAACAGATGACAGTTTACTACTACACTGGATGGACTACACCTCATATGCACTACTCAGTAGGTGGCGGCAATTATGAATGGACAGTAGCTCCAGGATACCAGATGAGTGCTTCAGAATTTGCTGGATACAGCAAGATTACAGTTGATATGGGAACAGCAACTAAGCTTAAAGCATGTTTCAACAACGGAAACGGAAGCTGGGATAACAATAACGGAAAAGATTACACATTTGATGGAATCGGAACATATACAGTTAAGAATGGTAAGATTACTAAGGCAGCTCCTAAGGTAGCAGCTCCAGGAACAATCGTAGTTAACTACTACACTGGATGGGCTAAACCTCATATGCACTACTCAGTAGGTGGTGGAGATTATGAGTGGACTAAGGTTCCAGGTGTTGCAATGGAAGCTTCTGATATGGAAGGATACAGTACTATAACAGTTAGCCTTGGAAATTATAAGAACATGATTGCATGCTTCAACGATGGAAACGGTAACTGGGATAACAACAATGGTAAGAACTACTATTTCGAATCTGAAGGTGTTTACACATTAAAGGATGGTAAGCTTACTAAAGAATAATTAGACATCATTATTATGTTAGTTTGATTATATAAGAATTATTAACAGACATCAGTAGAAATACTGGTGTCTGTTTTTTTTTGAATAATTATATATACTTTTGTTAATAATATAATTATTAAAACTTACAGGAGGAATTAGTTTGGTAAGTAAGCATATAGGTAAACAAAGTATAGAAATAGTGTCAAAAGTATATATTGCAAATGCTGCATCTATAGTAGGAAAAAAAGAGGGACAAGGACCTCTTGGACACTATTTTGATGAAATAGTTGAAGATGCCATGTTTGGCAAAGATAATTGGGAAAAAGCTGAAAGTGAACTCCAGAATAAAGCACTTATAACTTTATTTGAAAAATCAAATTTTAAAGAAAAAGACATTCAATATGTTGTAGCAGGTGATTTGCTGGGACAGCTTATAGGAAGTACATTTTCAATAAGACATTATGATATACCATTTTTCGGAGTATATGGCGCATGTTCAACAATGGGTGAGTCCTTAGCCTTTGCGTCAATACTTATAGATGGTGGATTTGCAGATAATGTTGTGGCACTTACATCAAGCCATTTTGCAGGAGCAGAAAAGCAGTTTAGATATCCATTAGACTATGGAAATCAAAGACCACTTGCAGCAACATGGACTGTAACAGGAAGTGGAGCTGTTATACTGACAAATGACAAAGAAAGATGTAATCTCGCAAAAAGTGTATTTGAAAAAGAAAAGATTGAGCCATATAATAATAAAAGATATGTTTCAGTAAAATATATAACAACAGGAAAAATAGTGGATTATGGTGTAAAGGATTCTATGAATATGGGAGCATGTATGGCTCCTGCAGCAGCTGATGTAATTTATCAGAACTATGAAGATTTTAAGCTTATGCATAATATTAATTATTATGATAAGATAATTACTGGAGATCTTGGTTATGTTGGAACTGATATAATGCTGGATATATTAAAAGCAAAGGGGCTTGATATATCTATGCTTCATATGGATTGTGGAAAAGAAATATATTATAAAGACATTCAGGATGTTCATAGTGGTGGAAGCGGATGCGGATGTGCTGCAACTACATTGGCAGGAATGATTCTTACAAGATTAATTACAGGAGAATATAAAAGAGTATTATTTGTCCCAACAGGAGCTCTGTTATCACCTGTGTCATATAATGAAGGTGAATCTGTTCCTGCAATTGCACATGCAGTTGTATTAGAAGCAGAATAGATGGAGGAATTGTAATGGAATTTTTAAGAGCATTTATAGTTGGCGGACTAATTTGTATGCTTGTTCAGATTTTAATGGATAATACTAAGATGATGCCTGGAAGAATAATGGTATTATTGGTTTGTACTGGCTGTGTTCTTGGGGCAGTTGGATTATATGAACCATTTTTAAAATGGGCAGGACAGGGAGCAAGTGTACCATTATTAGGTTTTGGCAATGCTTTGTTTAAAGGTGTCAAAGAAGGTATAGATAAAGATGGATTTATCGGCATATTTAAAGGAGGATTTACTGCAGCTTCTGTTGGAATATCTTCAGCATTGATATTTGGATATTTGTCATCCTTTGTATTTGAACCAAAGATGAAAGAATAACAATTCAAGCAGAAATGCTTTTAATATAGATAAAAAAAGCCTTTGTCTAAGAAAAAGACAAAGGCTTGTAAACTTATGGCTGTGGTTGCTCTGGTAATGATTCTATGTTATCATTTGGTTCAGGTTGATTATTCTCAGCAGGAGGTTCCTGGTTTTCTGGAGTTACCTGGGCTTCAGGATTGTCAGGATTAGTTGTGACATCACCTGGGTTATCAGGAGGTAATTGATCCTGAGGCTGGTCCGGAGGAATTATTATAGGTGTTTCTCCGGTACATGTTGTACATACACTAGAAGGAGCAATATATGCTGAATCTGATGTAGTTGATACCTCGTTCTTAATCAGATATACGATTTCACTGTAATTACAATGTGATGAAGCTATCTGATGTGTTGCGTTACATATATTTAGTTTTTGGTGACATGTACAATATTCAATAGGTGCAGTAGATGAAGTAAAGTACTCAGTTCTTGTAAAATCTGTATGATCAGGACCTACATTATTACATGTACCATCTATAGCTAATTTGCCGCATTTTGTACAAATAACAGCAGTTTTTATATTAGAAGGTTTTTCTGTAATTTCTTTATCTTCAAGATTCTTATGAATCTTAGCCATAATATTCTTCCATATTATCTTATGATATGAAGAATCAGACTGTTCAAAATCATTAGTATCATAACCACACCAGATACCAGCTGTATAGTATGGTGTAAAACCTTCAAACCAAATATCATTCTTATTAGTAGTAGTACCTGTTTTTCCAGCAATTGTCATACCATCAAATTTTGCAGGAGTACCCGTTCCATAGGAACTAAGAACTTCTTTCATTGCGTCAATAAGTAACCATGATGTTGTTTCTTTCATTACCTGCTTTTTGGCAGCTTTTCTATCTATAATGGTATTACCATCTTTATCAAGAATCTTTGTATAAAAAATTGGTTCACAATATATTCCTTCATTGGCAATTGAAGAATAAGCAGCTGTAAGTTCAAGATTAGTAACACCATTAGTTAATCCACCAAGTGCCATGGAAAGGTTGTTATCCATGTTTTTATCAAGTGTTGTAAAACCAAGATTATCAAGGTAATTAAATGCTACAGAAGTAGTTATATCTGCAAGAGTTTTAACAGTTGCAACATTATTAGAGTCATAAATTGCTTCACGAATAGATACAAGTCCTTTATTGTATGTTCTCCATGATTTTACCTTTTTGGTTGTACCAGGATAGTAATATTCGCAATCATCATGAACAGTTGCAAGGGTCATTCCAGCTGTATCTAATGCCGGCAAAAATGTTGAAATAACTTTAAATGTAGAACCTGGCTGTCTTGAAGAATCTGTAGCTCTGTTAAGAGTAAGATTGCTTAGCTTTTCACCACGTCCACCAACGATAGCTTTTACCTGTCCATTATGCTGGTCAATTACTACAAATGATGTCTGTGGCTGTAAAGAAAATGATGTTTTTTCTGCTATATATTTATAACCCTTACTTAAAATGCTTGTCTTATATTGTTCAGTATATGCAGTTGCATCTTCCTTATTTGCAAAGTATAAGTCAAAACTTGTATCTCCGATAGTTTTGTAATATTCAACGAGATTCTCTGTAGAGAAGTTCTTTGTTGTTCCATCATCTGATGATACTGAAAGAGCATATGAAAGCTTATACATATTCTTATTATAAACAGAAGGATAACTTGCAGGATCGTTAATTACACTATCACAAATATTCTGAATATCAGAATCTAAGGTAGTATAGATTGATAATCCTCCTGAATAATAAAGGTTTCTTGCAGAGTCTTCATCATAATCTGCTTTATTCATAAGATCTTCAATAACCTGATAATATAAAGCATCTACAAAGTAAGAAGAAATCTCAGCAGGAGTTGACGAAACTAGGCTTTCTTCGCTTTTTTGAAGATTTATGGCCTGAATTCTTTCATATACATCATCAGCCATAGCCTCATCATATTCTTCCTTTGTTATAAACTCAAGTTTAAGCATATTTTTTAAAACTTTTTCCCTACGTTCAGCGTTTTTCTTAGGCTTTGTAATAGGATTCATGTTGTTAGGACTCTGGGTGATAGAAGCAATAACTGCAGCTTCGGATATAGTAAGTTCACTTACATCCTTATTAAAATATTCATTAGATGCTGCTTCTACACCATATGTTCCTGCACCAAGGTTAATAGTATTAAGGTAATAATAAAGTATCTGAGATTTATCAAGCTTGTTTTCAAGCTGAACTGCGAGATACTGTTCCTGAATCTTTCTTTCAACCTTCGCTGAAAATGAAGATTCCATACCACCTTCAAAAACCTGATTCTTAATTAACTGCTGGGTTATGGTACTGGCACCCTCTGAAAAATCTCCGCTTAGACCTACAAAAAGAGCTCTGAAGATACCTTTTATGTCTATACCGTTATGCTCATAAAAACGTTCATCTTCAATAGCCACAAATGCCTGCTGGACATGTAACGGAATATCTTCGATCTTAACGTCCTGTCTGTTGGTACCGGCACTTACAACAGAATATATCTGCTTTCCGTTACCATCATATATTACTGTTTTGTGCTTGTTAGACTTTACAGAAAGCTCATTAATTACAGGAGACGTATCTATAAGTCCCTTTGCAAAGCCAGTAATAGAAAATACGGTAACAAATACTAATGTAATTATTACAACTATAATTAATCTGTAAAACAGAATATTAAGTTTTGTTAATCTTTTCTGGGAAGAGGATTTGAGCGCATTAATCTTATGTTCAATTCCTTTTTTACTAAAATCCATAATGTTCCTCCTTTTTTACATAACATCTCAAGTATAATTATATCAAACCAGTTATTCATAGTCAAGTTGGCATGATGGAGAC
>JAILNW010000432.1 GCA_024691145.1 Lachnospiraceae bacterium | reverse complement strand
TATATGTTATACTTTAATAGTATAAAAAAGGGAGCTTTAATAAATACATTTGGAAAATAGTTTTTTAAGGAGGATACGTATGAAGAAAAAGGGTATATTATATTCACTAATAATAGTATGTGCAGTTATATTATGCATGCAGTTAAAGAATTTCAAAAGTAAAGCAGGTAACAATGATACATTGCTTGGTACCTATGGTAATGCCATCAGTATGATTGGTAACTGTGCTTCACTTGAGGAATTAAAAGATCAAAGCGTTCTTAATGAACTTAAGAAGCACTATAACAGTATAGTTCTTGGAAATCAGACAAAACCTGATTTTCTCCTTAACTTTAATGCTACTGTTATTTCTACAGAAGAAGGAAAACAAAGAGGTTATTATATTCCTTCAGGATATTCCGAACAGACAGTTCCCGCTTTCAACTTTAATACAATTGACCAGGTTATGAAGATTTGTAAGGATAATGGATTTAAGATGAGAATCCATACCTTATTGTGGCACGCCCAGACTCCTGACTGGTTCTTTAGAGAAGGCTATTCAAAAAATGGCAATTACGTTTCTAAAGATATGATGAATAAGAGAATGGAATATTATATAAAAACTGTTGTTAATCATATTCAGACAAATGAAAATGCAGATATTGTTTATGCATATGACGTTGTAAATGAATACCTGCATGCTTCTAATTCTGGCTGGCAGGCCATCTATGGCAACCCTACCACACAATCTGACATGGTAAAACAGGCATTTACATATGCTTACGAAGCATTAGAGGCCACAAATTCCACTAAAAATGTTCATCTTTTCTATAATGATTACAATACATATATGGAAGCAGATGATGTTGTAGCTTTAATATCATATATTAATAAAGACAAGAAAATTTGTGCAGGTATCGGAATGCAGTCCCATTTATCGACTGACTTCCCATCTGTAAAACTATATGGTGATACAATTGATAAATTTGCAAAGAACAATCTGGAGATACAGATAACAGAATTAGATGTTGGTAATACATCAGAGGATGTTCAGGCATCTTATATGTATGATTTTATGAAAACAATACTTCAGAAGAAAGCAGCTGGTGCCAACATAACTTCTCTTACTTATTGGGGATATTGTGATTCAGTATCATGGAGAAGAGAAAACAGTCCATTAATCTTCTCTAATCTTGGAGTTCCTAAGAAGTCATATTATCAGGTACTTGCTGCATATGAGGATACGAAATCCTTGTTTGATAATAATGATAACAAAGACGATAAAAACGACAATAATGATAACAATGATGATTCAAATGATAACAACGATAATAACGATAACTCAAATGATAATAATGATAACAATAGTATTGATGGTTTTACTGAAGAAGATTTTAACAATGCCCAGAAGGCTTTTTCAGATATATCATATACTGCTTCTTATAAAGATGCAGATAATCTTAATCCTATAGTAACCCAGAGATTTGGTGCTGACCCTGGAGCTATGGTTTATAACGATACTCTTTACGTTGTTACCACTAATGATACTGATGAATTTAACGGTACTAATAAAGAAAACACATATAGCAAGATAACTTCAATTAACCTTTGGTCTTCAAAAGATCTTATTAACTGGACAGACCACGGAACCATCAGCGTAGCAGGCCAGAATGGCATTGCCAAATGGGCAGGCAACAGCTGGGCTCCTGCCATGTGCCATAAAAAGATAAATGGAAGTGAAAAGTTCTTTATTTACTTCGCAAATAATGCAAATGGTATTGGAGTTTTAGAAGCAGACAGTCCAACTGGTCCATGGACAGATCCAATTGGCAAGGCTCTTATTGACAGAAACACACCAAACTGTTCTAACGTAGCATGGCTTTTTGATCCGGCTGTACTTGTTGATGACGATGGCAGCGCTTATTTGTATTTTGGCGGTGGTATTAATGATAATCAATATGCTGAACCAAAGACAGCCAGAGTTGTAAAGTTAACAGACAATATGACAGGCATTGATGGCAGCCCTGTTGAAATAAACGCTCCATACCTTTTTGAAGATTCTGGTATTAATAAAATTGGAGATAAGTATTATTACAGCTACTGTTCTAACTTTAATGCTGGAAACAACCAATATGGCATAAGCAACGGTTCTATCGAATACTGTGTAAGTGACAGTCCAATGGGACCATTTACATACGCAGGTGAAATATTTAAAAATCCTGGAACTTATTTTGGAACAGGTGGCAATAATCACCATTCCATAGTAGAACTTTCAGGCTCATATTATTTACTTTACCATACACAGGTATTGCAGGATTCTATGGGACTTAGTGGTGGGTACAGAAGCACACAGATTGATGCAGTAACTATAGACAATGGTACAATTAAAGAAGTTAAAGGTACTCTTAAGGGTTCCGGAATTAATAAGCCTAAGGCACTAAGCGGTACAATTCAGGCTGAAACATTATACAGACAGGCTGGAATAAATGTAAGAGGAGAAGGCAATACAAAACTTACAGATATTCAGAAGGGCGACTGGAGTGAATATGGCAATGTTGACTTATCTTCTATTAATAGTACAAGTAAAATCGTTGTTAAAACCTCTTCCAATAAGGATGGATTTATAAAAATAACAACTGACAAGCCAGATAATAAAGCAATAGGATATGTAAAGGTTACTAATTCTTCGGGAAGACTTGTTGAATCATCTGGTTTTATTGATGGTTCAGGACTTGATAAAGCAAATCTTATATTTGTTTACAGCGAAGAAATGGAAGTAGATGAATTCAGCATTACATCTGCCATTAATGATAACAACACTCCTAAAGAAGATAATGTAACTCCAACAGAAAAGCCTGCTGCCCCTGATGAAGAAACAAATCCATCAACAGCTGATTTATCATATGTTAAGATTGCCACATTTATTATTGTACTTTCAATGTTATCTATGATTGCGATTCTAAGAAAAAGATGTTACCAAAGATAGAAAAAATAAAAGACGGGGATTAATTTCCTCGTCTTTTTATATGTTAATGTTTTAGTGTTCAAGATTAGCAAACCTTGTTAACTCTGCCTGCCATTTTAACTTAACCGTTCCAACAGGACCGCTTCTCTGCTTGGCAATAATTATCTCCGCAACACCCTTTTCTTCTGTGTCAGGGTTATAATAATCATCTCTGTATATAAACATAACTATATCTGCATCCTGCTCAATGGCACCAGATTCACGAAGATCTGATAACATAGGTCTCTTATCTGGTCTTTGCTCTACAGCACGGCTTAACTGGGATAATGCAATAATTGGCACATTAAGCTCTCTTGCAAGTCCCTTTAAAGATCTTGAAATCTCAGAAATTTCCTGCTGTCTTGATTCGGCTCTCTTTCCGCCTGACATAAGCTGAAGGTAGTCAATCATTACAAGACCTAGATTCTTCTCAAGCTTATATTTTCTGCACTTTGAACGAAGCTCAGCTATAGATATTGAAGGAGTATCATCAAGTATAAGTGCTGATTCTGCTATCTCTGTAGAGCCCTCAGCAAGTTTTACCCAGTCTTCTTCACTTAAATTACCCGAACGTATACGTGTGGAATCAACTCGTGAATTCATGGCAAGTATACGCTTTACAAGCTGTGCTTTTGACATTTCCAGACTGAATATAGCTGTTGTTGTATGATTTCTAACTGCAATAAACTCTGCAAGGTTAAGAACAAAAGCTGTCTTACCCATGGCAGGTCTTGCTGCTATAAGAATCAGGTCAGAATTCTGAAGTCCTGCTGTCTGGTAATCAAGATCCAGAAAACCTGTAGATATACCTGTAACATTTCCCTTATTTCTTGCTGCTGCCTCTATGCTTTCAAGAGTCTCAATAACAACCTGTCTTATATCCACATAGTCAGTGTTTCCTCTTGCCTGAACAATATTAAATATCTTCTTTTCAGTATCCTCTAATATGTTCTCTAAAGGCTCTTTTGCCATATAACAGTCATTAGTAATATTCTCCGTAACCCTTATAAGATTACGAAGAACCGACTTTTCCTTTATAATTTGTGCATAATCCTTTGCATTGGCTGATGTTGTAACAGATATAAATAATTCTCTTAAAAAATCAACCTCTGTATATTCTGGCGGAATATCCTTTTCTTTCAGTATATTCTGTAACGTAATAAGATCAACATTTGTATTATTCTGGTACAGTTCTACTATTGCATCGAAGAATATGCCATATTGTTTCTGGTAAAAATCTTCACCATCAATTATTTCTGATACAGATAATATTGTATCATTATCCATAAGCATAGCACCTATTATGGACTTTTCAGCTTCTATGCTATGGGGCATAACTTTCTTTATAAAAGTTTCTTCCATAACCTTTTCCTCTTATTTCTTTTCTGCAACATGAACTTTAAGTTCTGCACTTACCTTTGGATGAAGCTTTATCTGTACATTATAAACACCTAAGCTTTTTATTGCATCGCTAATCTGGATTTTCTTTTTATCTATATCAACATTAAGCTGTTTCTTTATAGCTCCTTCGATTTCCTTTGAAGAAATAGAACCAAATGTTCTTCCGCCTTCTCCAACTTTCATCTCAACTTCTACTTTATTAGCCTCTAAAAACTCCTTCATCTTCTTTGCTTCATCAAGAAGTTCCTGTTTTTGCTTTTCCTCAGCCTTTTTCTGTAACTTAAGATCATTAAGGTTCTTAGGAGTTGCCTCTAATCCAAGTTTCTTTGGCAATATAAAATTTCTTGCATATCCATCACTTAATTTTACTATATCACCCTTTTTTCCTACTGATTTAACATCTTCAAGCAAAATAATCTGCATTTAAATCAATCCTTTCCTGCTCTTTTGTTATATTTCCTCATTACCCACCATTTCCGCTACTTTTACACGAAGCATACTTTTAACTTCTTCTATAGTCTTTCCTTCCATCTGGGCACCTGCAACAGTCATATGACCACCGCCACCAAACTTCTCCATAACCAGCTGAACATTAACCTCATCAATTGATCTGGCACTAATGTAAATCTTATTATTAAATGGAGTAAGTACAAATGATGCCTTAACTCCTGATATATCAAGAAGTTCATTGGCAACCTGTGCTCCTACGATGGTAGGACTCTTCATCTGTTCAGCATGACACTCAGTAATTGCAAAGTTATTTAAGAATAATTCTACTTTTCCTATGGCCTCTGCCCTTACTCTGTATTCTTCCATATCTGTTCTTAATGCTTTTCTTATTCTTATAATGTCAGCACCATTTCTTCTAAGATATGCTGCCGCCTCAAAGGTTCTGACACCTGTTTTTGTAAGAAAGTTGTTGGTATCAATCATAATACCGGCATACATAGCATCTGCCTCAACTGGTCTTAGTTTCAGCCCATCGCTTACATACTGTAAAACCTCAGCAATCATCTCACAGGCTGAGGAAGCATATGGCTCAACATATGATAATGTTGTATTCTCAATTGCATCTCCAGTTTGTCTGTGATGATCAAGTACAATAATATTCTTTGCAATATCTATAAGTTCCGGACACTCAGTATAATTCTTTCTGTTAACATCAACAACAACCAATAATGTATTAGGCGTCATAATCTCAAGTGCCTGTTCATTCTTAAGGAACATATTCTTATCATACTCATTATCATTAAGAAATCTGTCCATAAATGGCTTTACCGTTGAAGTTACTTCATTTATTACAATACTGCTCTTTTTACCAAATGTCTTTGCAATTCTGCAAATACCAACTGCTGCACCAAAGGCATCAACATCGCTTATGGAATGACCCATAACGATTATCTCATCCTTAGCCTCAACAATTTCCTTAAGAGCATGAGCCTTAACTCTTGCTTTTACTCTTGTACTCTTCTCTACCTGAACACTCTTTCCACCATAGTAAACCAAGTGTTCCTTATCCTTTATAACCACCTGGTCTCCGCCACGTCCTAAAGCAAGGTCAATTGCTGCTCTTGCAAATTCATAATTTCCCACAATTGAATCTGCATCAAGTCCTATACCAAAACTAAGTGTAATAGGCATCTTGTTACCAACATTAATTGAACGTGCTTCATCTAAAAGTGTAAACTTATTGGCCTGAAGACTTGCAAGATTCTTCTTTTTAAATAATACCATATATTTGTCTTTTTCAAGCATTTTAACAAGGGCATCGACTCCCTGCATATATTTGTTAATTCTCTTTTCAATAAGGGCAGCCATTAATGCTCTCTTTACTTCATCTGTGCTTTCAAAAACCTCTTCGTAATTATCTATATATATAAGTCCTACAACAGTCTTCTGGTCATTATTCTCCTGCATGCATTCCATAATCTTTGTTTCATCATACAGATACATGGCAATTAACGAATCCTTATATAATAA
>JAILNW010000417.1 GCA_024691145.1 Lachnospiraceae bacterium | reverse complement strand
TCATTAAAATTTTGATTTTGTTAATTTGAATAAACACTAAGATAATTGACAAATAACAACACTTGTAAAAAAGTGGAATTTATAGTATAATAAGATTGTATTATAACGTTTGTTAAGATGGAGGAGGGTATTATTTATGCTTTGTCCAAAATGTAATTCAGTTATAGGCCCAAATGGAATTTGTCCAAATTGTGGTACATATATTAATAATGCAAATAACAGAGAGAATAAGTATTTGATAAGTTCTAAAGAAAATATGGAAAGAAAAGCTTCTGAGGGGAGAAGTGTAGGCTTGGGAAGCAAGTTCATAGTTCATGCGTCAGTGCTTGTTGGAATATCGCTGATAGTATCAATTATTATTGCTTTAAGCTTTACTTCTTATGTTGATAAAACGTTACATGCTATAGAAGAAAGAAAGTCTTTATCAAAGGCTAAAGAATATTATGAGAATAGGATTAGAAACAACAAAACAGAAAAGGAAGCTTTGTTTGAACAGCTTGATGATTATTTAGACGGGGTTATTGATATGTATAATAAAAACCTTATGGATAATCAGGAAGCAAAAGAAAAGATTGCTGCAGTTAGTATTGTAATAGAAGATTATGATACTGTTAAGTATAATACAGATATTGAGAATCTTAAGTCATCTAAGGCAGCTTATGAGGATGGTTATACATCATCAGCAAAGGGAGAACATATTAAAGCAATAAGAAGTTTCGGTCAGGTTTCTGAAATTGATATGAATTATGAGAATGCCCAGAGCCGTATTGATTACGAGAAACTAAAATATAAAGGCGAGATAAAGGACAACGCAGATGCTGCATTAGAAGATAATACAATGATTGACAAAAAGACAGAAGCAATAAGAGAAATCTCGGAAGCTCTGAATAGTGGTATTTATGACAAGAATGATGAAGAGTTAAATAAATTGTATGACAGGTTAGTTGAGGCATATACTGATGTAATCAGAAGTGAAGTTGATAAAGATAAAACCAATGAACAATATGAAGAAGCATATAACAGGACAAAAGAAGGCTTGGAAATAGTGGGTGGTTCTAATGATAAATTACAGGAATGCCAGGATAAGATTGTAGAAGAGATAGTGCGAAGAGCATTGACTTATGCAGAAAAAGAAAAAATAAATGGAAACTATACTGATGCAAATGTGAAGCTTGTTGAAGCGTTAGAGTATAGCCCAAATAATGCGCAGATTATTGCTGCATTAAAGACCATGGTTAGTGATTTGGCTGGCATGGCAGGAAAGTCATGATAATTAGAGGTAAATAATGGATAGATTAATTGAGATAGAGAGAAGCATTATAAAAGTCTATCGAAAACCGATTTGGAGGAGATTTGTTGATGCTGTTAGTGAGTATCAGCTTATCAGTGAAGGAGATAATATTGCTGTATGTATATCGGGCGGAAAGGATTCCATGCTTCTTGCAAAGTGTATGCAGGAGTTACAAAAACATGGCAAATATCATTTTGATATGAAGTTTATAGTTATGGATCCAGGGTATAATGAAGCAAACAGACAGAAGATTATAGATAATGCAAAGCTTCTAGGAATACCTATAGATATATTTGATACGGATATATTTGATTCAGTGGTAAATGTTGAAGATAATCCTTGTTATTTATGTGCAAGAATGAGGAGAGGATATCTTTACAAATATGCAAAAAAGCAAGGATGTAACAAGATAGCCCTTGGACATCATTTTGATGATGTAATTGAAACAATATTAATGGGGATGCTTTATGGAGCACAGATACAGACTATGATGCCAAAGCTTCATAGTACTAACCATCCGGATATGGAACTTATAAGACCATTATATTATGTGAAGGAAGCAGATATAATAAAGTGGGTTAATCGTAACAAACTGGAATTTATACAGTGTGCCTGCAGATTTACAGAGTCTTATACTGGTAGTCATGATGGAGTCGGAAATTCCAAAAGGCAGGAGATGAAGAAACTTATAGCACATTTCAGAGAGATTCATGGACCTATTGATATGAATATTTTCAGAAGTATGTATAATGTAAAACTTAATACAGTAATTGCTTACCAGAAGGATGGAGAGAGTCATCATTTTCTGGATGAATATTAAAATAATTCCCCATGGATTCATGTCCATGGGGATAACTTTTATTGTGGATTATCGTTAAACTTATCAAACATAACTTCAAAATCATTAAGTTCATTTGCAAACATTGCATCTATAATCTTAACGTTTGCAAAAGCATGTTTAAGGTCGTTACCATATCTTTTTTTGTATTCCTTAATTGCAATATCAAAATCATCACTTACGTGAACTCTTAATTCAGGCTTTGTTCCATAAGGAAGTTTGCTTAAAACACCAACATATTTGTAAGATAATAACTTGGCATTATTAAATTTGATTTCTAATTCTTTAAACTTCATAATTATTCCTCCTTTAACTTATTACCCTTTTGTGCTCTTTTCTTTGTACGTATTTTTTTAGAATGATAAGTTTTATTCTTGTAGGTAAATGTTTCTTCATTATAATCAAGAATCTTCATGGCGTCAACATGGTCATCAGCATCAAGTGAAATGGATTTGACACCCTTTGAAGTTTTTCTTAATTCAGGTATTTCTTCAAGTACGAATGCAAGTACAAGATTCTTTTTGGTTAATACAAATACTTTCATATTGCCAGAAAGCACCTGGCTTGCTGATAAACGTACAATCTCTACAACTTTGTCAGAATCATCAAGTTTTGAAGCTGACATCTGGTATCTGCTTGTTTCAAACTCAGTTCCAGAAACTCTCTTTATAAGTCCCTTCTTTGTAATAAATACAAGCTGTGATTCAAACAGTTCTTCAAAGGAAGCATAGGTAATAATGTCTTCATTGCCTATCCTACACAAAGAGTGTATAAGCGTACCCTTTTCTTTAAGCCTGCATTTCGGAATAGAAGAAGCTTTTATCTGATACATGGTTCCCTTTGAAGTAAACATACATAATTTATCATCACTTCTAAGCTGGATAACATATGCATATTCTTTAAGAGAATCTTCCGATGCCTTGCTAAAAGATGTTATATCAACAGACTTTGTATATCCAAATTTATCAATAAGGATATAAAGGTCTTCAATCTTAACTTCTTCTTTGTAAACAGCATTTTCAATTTCATCAATTGCTGTTTTTCGTTCTGCTGTAAACTGCTTTTTATATGATTTAAGTCTGTTTTTAATTACTTTAAATAATTCCTTTTCATTAGAAAGAATGTTATTATATTCATCTGCATTTTTAGTTATTTCCAAAAGTTCAGTATTAAGTTTTTCGATTTCAAGTCCAACAAGTCGGCTTAAAGGCATGGCAAGTATTGCATCTGCCTGTACTTCAGTAAAGGATAAAGTCATGGCTTCTTTTTTGGAAGATTCATGTTTAAACTTTATATCAGTAATGTCACCTGTAGTAAGACATGCTTTAACCTGTTTAACGGATCTTGAACCTCTTATTATCTCGATAATAAGATCGATAATATCTGTTGCTTTTATAAGTCCTTCTAAAACTTCAATTCTGTTCTTTGCTTTATTAAGTAAAAATGTATATTCTTTAGTATAGATTTCCTGCTGGAACTTAACAAACTCATTAATCATGCTTTTAAGAGTAAATACAATAGGCTGCTGTTCCTTTACAGCAAGCATATTTACACTGTATGTATCCTCAAGAGATGACTTTTTATAAAGTCCATTAAGAAGATTTTCTGGGTCTCTGTCCTTTTTTACTTCGATTATGATTCTGATTCCATCCTTGGAAGACTCATCACGAACATCATAAATCTCATCAAATACTTTATCCCTCATAAGGGTTACAATACCCTCTATGAGTTTTGACTTGTTGCCTGCAGCAGTATAAGGAATTTCAGTAATAATAATATTCTTACGTCCGCCCTCGCCTTCTTCGATATGTGATTTGGCACGAACACGAAGCCTTCCTTCTCCTGTTTCATATATTCCCTTTATTGCAGAAGAATTAATAATTATTCCGCCAGTAGGAAAATCAGGTCCTTTAATATATGTCATTAATTTATCTAATGTTATATTAGGATTATCTATAAATGCAATCATTCCATCAATTACTTCACAAGGATTGTGAGGCGGAATATTTGTTGCCATACCTACTGCAATACCTGTTGTTCCATTTATAAGAAGATTAGGAAATGTGGCAGGAAGAACAGTTGGTTCGTTCTCACTGTTATCAAAGTTAGGAACAAAGTCAATAAGACCTTTTTCGAGGTTTGATAACATTGTCTGTGCTGCGAATGAAAGCTTAGCTTCAGTATAACGCATGGCAGCAGCACCATCTCCGTCAATAGAACCAAAATTACCATGTCCGTCAACTAATGGAAGGGATAATGAATAATCCTCTGACATATGAACAAGTGCTTCATATATAGAAGAATCACCATGAGGATGATACTTACCCATTGTATCACCAACGATACGGGCACTTTTTCTGTGTGGTTTATCAGGCGATAATCCTAATTCGCTCATGGCATAAAGAATTCTTCTTTGAACGGTTTTTTCAGCCCAAGAGAAGTGCGGTATAGGGACACTCTTTATATTCCTTTCATAGCAACCCAGGCGATCAATGCCTGCCCCAAAACAATGCCGGGCATTCCATAGACAAAATACCAGTGTTTCGTTTTGTGTCGGAACAGCCACATCC
>JAILNW010000409.1 GCA_024691145.1 Lachnospiraceae bacterium | reverse complement strand
AATATGTTCTATAAGGGATGTATCCTTTCCTTATACGAATACAATTAATACTGATATAACCTCACTGAAACACAAATAGAAAATAGAAAAAATAATGGTTGGTATTACAATTGAATGATATGATTTTTTGTAAAAATTTTTAAAATGAATATTATTATTATTTGAAACTAAAAATGCTCCTGAAAGCATCATAAAACATGGAACTGCAAATCTTGACAGTGTATTATATATAATTATTGTAGGCAGATGTTCAGAATATAGTTTGCCGAATATGTCAGGATCTGTTATAGCTGCTTTATAGGTGGCACTTACATGACAGGCAATTATTGTTATGGCACATACAATTCTTAGCAGGTCATAGTTTGCTTCCCTTTTTTGATTTGATATATTTTTCTTCATAAGTAACCCTCGCACATTTTATAGAATAATAGTTACAAATATATATTATATTATAAGTGAAAAACAGATAAATGTCAATTATACACATATTATTACATATATTTACAATTTTAAATTGCTAATATAAAAGGCTTGAAAAAAATCCAAGCCTCAAGAAAAATAAATCATCATATAAGTTCAACTAAAAATTGCTGCCGTTAAATCCCCAGTTCGCAAGTGCCTGATAAGTTACATAAACTTTGTCTGGAGATATACCTAGTACATCTTTATAAACATCACAAAGAACACCAGTCATGGCATTAAATGCTGCTTTGTTCTCACTTCCTAAAACTTTAACATCAACATAAGCCATAGGCTTGCTGTTATCTCCACCGAAGTAAAGTTTGCAATTGTCTTCGATATCAACCATAAGCCATGTTTCTGTCTTTCCTGGAATTGCTTCAATTGCTTTTCCAAGTCTTTCTTTTAACTCAATTTCCTTTTCTTTTGATAATGATACGCTTACTTTTGAATTAATATAAGGCATAAATTACCATCCTTTCTTGATATAATTATGAGAGTAGTAGTTTATTTGTTAAAAAACTTGTATCTGCTACTTTTCATGTTTTTAAGGTTCTGCAAGTCCTTTTGATGCATCCAGCGTTCTGTGTATCCACAGTTTACACAAATGTGATAATTAAAATGTATCACTTTAAACAATCCAACTCTGCTTCTTGCCCCTACAATTTTTACTATGTCAACACAGCCACACTTGGGACATACTCTTTTGAATTTCAATAATATCAGTCCTCTCTAAAGTATGAATAAATATGCTTGAACAAAGAAGATTATAACACAATTTACATATTTTAGCAAGTTTGAATAGACTTGACATTATACCATACTTTTTGTAAAATATAGAGTGGTTAGTTTTTTGTAATGAGTTATTTATCGAAGATACGTTAGGATGGTTTTTTATGAAATTATTAATAAAGAATGGATATATAGTGGATCCAAAGTCTAATAGAGAGGGCAGATACGATATTATTGCGGAAGACGGAGTTATTACACGAGTTTTAGAAGGCGGTGTTGACGAAGTCTTAGATACATTTGATAAAGAGATAGATGCTGAAGGACTGTATGTTATGCCAGGATTTATAGACCTGCATGTACACCTTAGAGAGCCAGGTTTTGAATATAAGGAGACAATTAGTACAGGGGCAGCAGCAGCGGCACATGGCGGATTTACTTCAATCTGTCCTATGCCTAATACAAAACCAGCCACAGATTCGATGGAGATGATAAAGTATGTAATAGATAAAGCAAAGCAGGAGGCTGTAGTTCATATACTTCCTGTAGGTGCAGTTACAAAGGGTCAGGAAGGAAAGGAACTTGCTGATATAATCGGCATGGCTAAGGCAGGTGCAGTAGCTATAAGTGAAGATGGAAAGTCTGTTATGGATACAGCAGTTTACCTTGAAGGCATGAAGTTAGCTAAAGAAGCCGGAATACCTGTTCTTGCACATTGTGAAGATAAGACACTTGTTGGAAAAGGTGTTATTAATGCAGGACTTAAGGATAAAGAGTTCGGAGTTCCTGGTATTTCTAATGCTGTTGAAGATGTAATTGTAGCAAGGGATATAATTATGGCTAAGGAAGCAGGCTGCAGACTTCATCTTTGTCACTGTTCAACAGAAGACAGTGTCAAGTTAGTTAAGTTAGCAAAGGAAGATGGATTAGATGTAACAGCTGAGGTTTGTCCTCATCATTTTACATTGACAGATGCAGATATTAAGACAGATGATGCCAAGTATAAGATGAATCCGCCACTTAGAAAGCAGAGTGATGTGGATATGCTTAAGTATGGTTTATATAATGGCATTATGGATGTTATTTCAACAGATCATGCACCACATGGAGAAGAGGAGAAGAGCAAAGGTTTTGCTAATTCACCATTTGGTATAGTTGGACTTGAAACTGCATTTCCTTTAAGTTATACAACACTTGTACTTAATGGAGAACTGACTCTTAGCCAGTTAGTTGAAAAGATGAGTGTTAATCCAGCAGCTGTTTTAGGAATTAAAAAAGGCTGTATTGATGAAGGATATGCTGCCGATATAGTTATTGCGGATATTGATAATGAATATACTATAGATATTAATACATTTGCTTCAAAAGGAAGGAATACTCCTTATGACGGATGGAAAGTTAAAGGAAATATAAAATATACTCTTGTAGATGGTAACGTGGTTTACGAGGGATAGAATCGGAGGAAAACATAATGATTAATAAACTGATGGAAAAGATTTCTAAACTCCAGGCACCTATTGTTGTTGGTCTTGATCCAATGCTTAACTATGTGCCAGAGCACATTCAGAAGAAGGCATTTGAACAGTATGGAGAGACTCTTGAGGGTGCAGCAGAGGCAATATGGCAGTACAACAAGGGAATCGTAGATGCAGTATATGACCTTATACCAGCTGTTAAGCCACAGATTGCCATGTATGAGCAGTTTGGCGTTGAAGGTTTGATAGCATATAAGAAGACGATTGATTACTGCAGAGAAAAGGGACTTGTTATTATCGCTGATATTAAAAGAGGTGATATAGGTTCTACATCAGCAGCATATGCAGTAGGACATTTAGGAACAACAGTTGTCGGAAGCAAGAAGTATAAAGCTTTTGATGAAGATTTTGCAACAGTTAATCCATATCTTGGAACAGATGGAGTCAAGCCATTTATCGATATTTGTAAAGAGGATGGAAAGGGTATATTTGTACTTGTTAAGACTTCAAATCCTTCAAGCGGAGAGTTCCAGGATAAGTTAATAGATGGAAAGCCTCTTTATGAGCATGTTGCTGATAAAGTTAATGAATGGGGTGCTATGCACATGGGTGATAACTACAGTTACGTTGGTGCAGTTGTAGGTGCTACTTACCCAGAGCAGGGTAAAGTTTTAAGACAGATGCTTCCTAAGACATGTTTCCTTATTCCAGGATACGGAGCACAGGGAGGAAAGGGTTCTGACCTTGTTCATTATTTTGATAAGGATGGTTTAGGAGCAATCGTAAATTCATCAAGAGGAATTATTGCAGCATATAAGCAGGAAAAGTATGCTTCATTTGGCAGTGAAAATTATGCAGACGCTTCAAGACAGGCAGTTCTTGATATGAAAGAAGACTTAAAGTGCTGTATGAAATAATATAATGTTTATTTTAAAGAATGGAGGAATATGGGATGAGCGAGATACCATACAAGATTTATCTAGAAGAAAGTGAGATGCCAAAGGCCTGGTACAATTTACGTGCAGATATGATTAACAAGCCAGCACCACTTATTAATCCAGGAACAAAGGAGCCTGTAACACTTGAAGAACTTTCACATGTTTTCTGTACAGAGCTTGCAAAGCAGGAGTTGAATGATACAGATGCATATATTGAGATTCCAGAGGAAATCAGAAATTTCTATAAGATGTACAGACCTTCTCCAGTAGTAAGAGCTTACTGCTTAGAGAAGAAGTTAGGAACACCTGCTAAGATTTATTACAAATTTGAAGGAAATAATACTTCAGGAAGTCACAAACTTAATTCAGCAATTGCTCAGGCATACTATGCTAAGAAGCAGGGATTAAAGGGTGTTACAACTGAGACAGGTGCTGGTCAGTGGGGTACAGCTTTATCTATGGCATGTGCATATCTTGACCTTGACTGTCAGGTATATATGGTTAAGTGTTCATATGAGCAGAAGCCATTCAGAAGAGAAGTTATGAGAACTTATGGTGCAAAGGTTACTCCTTCACCTTCTAATACAACTAATGTAGGAAGAGAAATATTAGCTAAATTCCATGATACAACAGGAAGTTTAGGATGTGCTATTTCTGAGGCTGTTGAAGCAGCAACTACTCAGGAAGGATATCGTTATGTACTTGGTTCAGTACTTAGCCAGGTATTATTACATCAGACAGTTATCGGATTAGAAGCAAAGACTGCTTTAGAGAAGTATGGTGTATCACCTGATATTATCATAGGATGCGCAGGTGGCGGATCTAACCTAGGTGGACTTATTTCTCCATTTATGGGTGAGAAGATTAAAGGTATCAAAGACTACAGAATAATCGCTGTTGAGCCTGCATCTTGTCCTTCATTTACAAGAGGTAAGTATGTATATGACTTCTGTGATACTGGTCATGTTTGCCCACAGGCTAAGATGTATACTTTAGGTTCAGAGTTCATGCCATCAGCTATTCATGCAGGCGGACTCAGATATCATGGTATGAGTACAATATTATCTCAGTTATATGATGATAAGTTAATGGAAGCTGTAGCTGTTAAGCAGACTGAGGTATTTGAAGCAGCAAGATACTTCGCACAGGTTGAAGGTATTCTTCCAGCTCCAGAAAGCTCACATGCAATTAAGGCTGCTATTGATGAGGCTAAGAAGTGCAAGGAAACAGGAGAGGCTAAGACAATTCTATTTGGTCTCACTGGAACAGGTTACTTCGATATGAAGGCTTATGAAGCATTCAATGATGGAACTATGGATGATTACATCCCAACAGATGATGAGATTCCTGTATTAAGAGGCTAAAACTAGAATAATATATAGAGGGATAAGGCTTTATCTTATCCCTCATATTTTGATGAAAGGTGCGTTATATAATGGCAGATATAGATAGAGTAACAGCCACTGTGGATAATATTAGTTTTATCGGCAGTGATGTAGTTGATATGTGGATAAATTGTGGTGATATTGTAGATAAGGCAAAGTGTGGCCAGTTTATTAATATTTTCTGTAAGGGTGAGGGAAGTCTTCTTCCAAGACCTATAAGTATTTGTCGTATTGACAAAGAGAATAAAAAGTTAAGAGTTGTTTTCAGAGTTGTTGGAAAGGGAACTAAGGAGTTTTCTGAATACAAGGCAGGAGACTGCATTACTATTATGGGACCTTTAGGTAACGGTTTTACTTTAAAGGACAAAAAGGCTATTATTATAGGTGGTGGAATAGGAATTCCTCCTATGTTGGAATTATCAAAGCAGTTACAGTGTGAGAAAAGCATTGTACTTGGTTACAGAGATGAGTTATTTTTAAATACTGAATTTGAAGCCTTTGGAAATGTATATATATCAACTGAAGATGGTTCTTGTGGAACTAAGGGTAATGTTATTGATGCCATTAAAGCTAACAATATTGAGGCTGACATTATATATGCCTGTGGACCTTTGCCAATGTTAAAGGGAATAAAAGCATATGCTAATGAAAAGGGCATGGAAGCACAGATTTCTATGGAAGAAAGAATGGCTTGTGGAATAGGTGCATGTCTTGCATGTGTTTGCAAATCTAAGGATGTTGATGAGCATACTAAGGTTAACAACAAGAGAGTTTGTAAAGATGGCCCTGTATTTGACGCAAATGAGATTGAACTATAGAATTGAGGTGTGATAATGAGCAGTATGAAGGTAAATATAGCAGGAGTAGAACTTAACAATCCTGTTATGACAGCATCAGGAACTTTTGGTTCTGGTATGGAATATGCTGATTTTGTTGATTTGAATAAATTAGGCGGAGTTATAACTAAAGGTGTTGCCAATGTTCCTTGGCAGGGAAATCCTACTCCAAGAATTGCAGAAACTTATGGCGGTATGATTAATGCTGTGGGTTTACAGAATCCTGGAATTGATACTTTTATTGAAAGAGACATTCCATTTTTGCAAAAGTATGACTGTAAAACAGTTATTAATGTCTGTGGAAGAAGTACTAAGGATTATATTGAGGTTGTTGAGAAGCTTGCTGACCAGCCAATTGACATGATGGAAATTAATATTTCATGTCCTAATGTTAAGGAAGGCGGTATTGCTTTTGGTCAGAATCCTAAGGCTGTAGAAGAGATTACAAGAGAGATTAAGAAGTATGCAAAGCAGCCTGTTATTATGAAACTTAGTCCAAATGTTACTGATATTACAGAGATTGCAAGAGCTGCAGAGTGTGGCGGTGCTGATGCACTTTCTCTTATTAATACTATAACTGGTATGAGAATTAATATAAACAGAAGAACATTTGCTGTTGCCAATAAGACCGGCGGTTTATCTGGTCCAGCTATTATGCCTGTTGCAATAAGAATGGTTTATCAGGTTGCAAATGCTGTTAAACTTCCTGTCATCGGAATGGGCGGTATATCAACTGCTTCTGATGCAATTGAATTCTTGATGGCAGGTGCCACTGCTATATGTGTTGGAACAGCAAACTTTAATAATCCATATGCAACAGTGGAGATTGTGGATGGAATTAAAGATTTCCTTGAAAAGAATAATATTGATGATATTAATGATATAATTGGATGTGTAAAATAATAAATAGGGGAGGCAAAAGTTTTGGATAATAAAGTTAGTGAAAAAAAGAATCTGGCAAATGGTGCAATATGGAATACAATAGGTTCTTTGTGTTATTTGTCAATTCTGTTTCTTACAAATTTAATTGTTGCAAGATGGGAGAAAGATGGATTTGGAGATGCCGGAGTCTATACCCTTGCAATGAAAATAGTTAATCCTTATGCTGCACTTGCATTGTATGGTATGAGATCATTCCAGGTTTCAGATGTTAACAGCAAGTATACAGATAAGGAATATGTTTTAAGCAGGATTGCTACAACATCAGCGGCATTTTTGGGATGCATCATATATTCCATTGCAACTGGACGTTCTGGCATATTGTTTCTTACTATTTTTGCTTTTTTATTATATAAGCTGGCAGAAGCTTTTCAGGACGTATATC
>JAILNW010000405.1 GCA_024691145.1 Lachnospiraceae bacterium | reverse complement strand
GCGTAAAGCACCCCTTTAATGTATTCTAATTAAAGGGAAATAGAATGATATATTGTATTTGACTTATTATAAGGAGGATTAATTGTGAAAATTGGAAAGAAATCAAAAGTAATTGTTGCTTCAACTTTAGTTGCAGCAGTAGCAATTGGAACAGCCGCAATGGTTGTGGGAAAAGGTGCTTTTTTCTCTAAAGCAGCTTCTTTATCAAACAATTTTAGCACAAATCCAAGCGGACTTGGTGCTAACAAAACTATCACAATCGATGGAGATTTTTCAGATTGGGATAGTTCAATGCTTATAGCTCAGGGTGTTGCTAATGATGATCCTAGAGCATTTAGAGGACCTCACGAAGGACCTGTATATGATACATACGCATTATATGCATCATATGATGATGAAAATTTATATCTTATGTGGGAAATTGTTAACTTAACAGATGTTGTTGCTCCAGAGCAGAATTATCCTATAAGCGATAATGGTAAGGCATGGAATGGTGATATACCACAGATTATCGCATTAGACATTGATCCTGACAAGGAAGCAGATGGTTCTATTACAAGCACTGGAAAAGGTGTTTGGGGAATGGATATTACATATAAGAATGGTGTTGACACATTGTTATGTTTCTCATCTAAACCAGGTGTAGGTACACCAGGATTATTCCTTATGGACGATAATGGCGGATTCTCTTATGAAAAAGAATATTGCTTAGGATTTACAAAGAATAATATTAGTTATGCATACGGAGATGGACATATCTCTGATGAACTTATCGGTATTAACATGAATGGTTATACTGGACTTAAGACAGATATGATGTTATCTGATTCTTCTGACTGGAAAGACCTTAGCAAGTTAGGACATGATCCTTTACAGGATACTATGTACGAGATGAACATACCTCTTAGTGTATTGGGTATTGATAAAGATTATCTTGAAACTAAAGGTATTGGTGTAATGCATGTTTCTACTTTTGGAGAATCTGCAATTCAGTCTCTTCCTGTAGATACTTGTATTTATGATAATGCTGAAGAGCCATATGTAGCTGATGAGTCTACATCACAGGAAAAGGCAGATCATGATGAATTCACAACACTTCTTGCAAGAGTTGGACATTCAGATAATCCTATAGTAACAAAAACACCTGTTACTAAGACTCCTGATAAGACAGAAGAGCCTGTTATAACAGAAACACCTGTTGTTACAGATACTCCAGTTATAACAGAAGAGCCAGTTGTTACAGAGGAACCAGAGGAGACTGAGACTCCATTTGAGTACATTACTCCAGAGCCAACAGCAACAGCGGAACCAACTCCTGTTCCTACAGTAGTGCCAACAGTTGCTCCAACTCCTGCACCAACTGATCCATTATATGGACAGCCAGATAACAATGATCATAGCAATGAAGTTGTTTATGATATTCAGAATAAAGAGATTGATGACACTAAGGTTAAGTATGCTGCAGATAAGATTGCAGAGGGTACAATGTTACATGCATGGTGCTGGTCATTCAATACAATAAGAGAAAACCTTGATGAAATTAAGAAAGCAGGTTATACTGCAGTTCAGACATCACCAATTCAGAAGTGTAAAGTTGGTGACAATGGAGACCTTGCTTTAAACCGCTGGTGGTGGCACTATCAGCCACTTGGCTTAAGCTTAGGAAATTACCAGATGGGTACAGAGGAAGATTTCAAAGCTCTTTGCGCAGAAGCTAATAAGAAAGGCATCAAGATAGTAGTTGACGTTGTATTTAACCATACAACTAACCTTTTATCATTATGTGATGAGGATATCAATGATCCTAAAAACTTCCATACAGAAGGAAAGATTTATGACTGGAATAACAGATATAAAGTAACTCAGGGACAGTTACTTGCTATGTGGGATTTTAACACTCAGAGCGATTATATGCAGCAGAGATTTTTATCATGCCTTAATACTCTTTTAGCAGATGGTGCTTCAGGTTTCAGATATGATGCTGGTAAGCATATCGAGCTTCCTAACGAGCAAGGTTTTGGAGGAAACTTCTGGCCAGTTGTAACTAACAATAAATCAGAGTTCCAGTATGCAGAACTTATTCAGGATGGTGTATTTGATGAAGCAGAATATGCAAAATATGTTAACTGTACAGCATCTGGATATGCATATGATTTAAGAAAACAGATTGCATCTAATGATTTAAATATAAACAGCATTCAGGGATATAACTACAATGCTTCAAGTGATAAACTTGTAACCTGGGTTGAGTCACATGATAACTTTGCAGGTGATGAGCTTGAAACTGTTTGGATGACAAATGAGCAGATTAAGCTTACATGGGCTGTAATTGCAGCAAGAAAAGAAACTACACCATTATTCTTCGACAGACCAGTTGGAGCAGGTGGAACTAGCTATGACAGCAGATTCCCTGGATTAACTAAGATTGGTGATGCAGGATCTGACTTATATAAAGACCCATCAGTTGCAGCAGTTAACCTTTTCCGTAATGCTATGGAAGGTGAAAGTGAGTACTTAAGAAACTATAATGATAATAAGATTCTTATGGTTGAACGTGGTAACAAGGGTATGACAATTATTAATATGAGTTACTCTTCAACAGAACTTAATTCAGAAACAAATATTAACGATGGTACATATAAAGACCGTGTAGACAGCTCAAATGTATTTGAAGTTAAGGATGGAAAGATTACAGGAACAGTTCCTGCACGTTCAGTTGTAGTTATATACAAGGGTGGTGTTAACTATCCAAAGGCTAGTATAGCTGACTATAATGCTAATGTTGACAACGTATTCTATACAGATGGAATAGAACTTATGTTAAGAACTTCTGACAGCACAGCTGCTACATATTCAATTAATGGTGGAAGCAATTATAAGTATGCTGATGAGAAGAAGATTAAGATAGGTGCTGGATGCCCAGCTGGTACTGAAATTACAGTTACTTTAAAAGCTGAAAATGATGATGCTACAGAAACTGTAACTTACAAATTTGTAAAGAAGGATGCTTCAGAATTATTAAAGGTTACATTTAAGAAACCTTCAAACTGGAATACAGCAATATATGCTTATATTTATAAGGTTGAGAATAAGGTGGCTTCAGAGGTTGCTCCTTGGCCAGGACCTTCAATGACAAGAAAAGAAAATGACCTTTATGAAATACTTGTAGATGCACTTGATTACCAGAATGGATACATTATATTCTCTGATGGACATAATCAGGTACCAGGTTCTGAAGAACAGGGATTTGTAGTTAAAAATAATGGCTCATATGATTCAAATGGATTACTTGACGGACCAGAGCCAACAGTTGCACCAACTATAGCACCAACTATAGCGCCAACTGTAGCACCTACAGTAGTTCCAACAGTTAATCCAACTGTAGAACCAACAGTAAATCCGACTGAGACACCAGTAGAAGGTCAGACAGTTGTATATTACTACACAGGATGGACTAATCCATGTGCTCACTACTCAATTGGAGAAGGAGAATGGACAAAAGTTCCTGGAGTTAAGATGGAGGCTTCTAAGTATGCCGGATATTCCAAGATCGTTGTGGATATGGGAAAAGAAAAGGCATTAAAGATGTGCTTCAACAATGGTGAAGGAAACTGGGATAATAATGAAGGAAAAGATTACAGTTTCACTGAAACAGGTATTTATACAGTTAAGAATGGCAAGATTACTAAGGGAGAACCTGCTGAAGAAAAAGAAAACACAGTTACAATTTACTACAGAACTCCATGGGAAGCAAACATTCACTACTCAATTGGAGGAGGAGAATGGACAGCAGTTCCTGGAATCAAGACAGATGCTTCTTCTGTAGAAGGATACAGAGTTATAACAATTAATCTTGGCAAAGAAAGCAAACTTGAGTTCTGTTTCAATGATGGTAATGGAAACTGGGATAATAACAACTCTAAGAATTATGCTATAGATAAGGCCGGAGTTTACACAATTAAAGATGGTGCTGTAACAGCATCTATGCCACAGTAGTCAAATACAATAGGATATATATAAGAGAGAGTCAATTGACTCTCTCTTTTTTTAAAATAGTATTGACAAACATGTACATTTAATGTGATAATAAAAATGGTGGAATAATTATTTGAGTGGTGAAATACTATATTATATGGAGGGGATATATGATGGAAGAAAAAGACAGACCACTTTTGATTTACGTTATTACGATTCTTGGAGTTATGTTTTGCATACTTGGAATATATTTATTAGCTGGAGGAGGCAAAACAGATAAGAATAAAGATAAAGGTAATTCTATAGCAAAAAATGATACAGGTTATAGTACTGAAATAGTAAGTATTAATGATGGTGACTCACCTCTATCAGTTGAACCTGATTTTAATTTTACAAGAGATAATAGTAATATGACAGAAGAGATTATTCCTACTGAAGAACCAGCAGGTGAAGATATAACAGATTTAGTAAATATTGATGATGAGGATATAGCAGCATCTGGTGAGTTGCAGGGGAATGAAGGTGATAATTCAGATTCTGTTGACATTGCAGATAGTGGAATAACAGATAATAATACATCGAATGCCAAGTCAGAAACTGTAAAAAGCGATACAAAAAAGACAGATTCGTCGACTTCAAAGAGTAATACTAATAGTGGAAATAGCAGTAGTAAAAACAGTTCCAACAGTGATTCTGGCACATCAAAATCGACTACAACAACGAAGAAGACATCAGATTCATCATCTAAGTCATCTTCAGGTGGAACAGGTACTACTAAAAAAGAAACAGATAATGACATAGTATATAATGACACATATACAAAGAGATACTAATGTCAGTGAATGTAAAATGACAATGTTATAATTTAAAAAAATCATAATAGTGCTATTTTTTAGCACTATTGTTTTATAGAAAATAAAAATACAATATGATATAATAAACAAGTTGTATTTATGTTATATTATAATAAATCTTAGTGAGGGTACGGTTTTATGTATAAGAATTTTATTTTTGATCTCTATGGAACACTTATTGATATCAATACGGATGAAGGTATTGATATGCTTTGGGAGAAGATGGCTATTCTCTACGGGTATAATGAAGCCAATTATACTCCTGAAGAATTTAAGAATGAGTATTTCAGATTAGCGGGCGAAGAGGAACAAAAAATTGTAAAGATGAATAATCGTGAACTAGGCAGGAGCGATGTTCATGAGGCACATCCTGAGATACAGTTAGAGTATGTATTTCAGAAGTTGTTTACAAACAAGGGCGTGGAGGCTGATATGGACATGTGTATTTACATGGGCCAGTGTTTCAGAGTTCTTTCAACAAGGTATATTAAGTTATATGAAGGAACCAGGGAAATGTTAGATGCTGTCAGAAAAAAAGGAGGAAAGATTTATCTTCTTTCCAATGCTCAGAAGATATTTACTATCTATGAGATGAAGATGCTTGGCATTTATGATTGCTTTGATGGAATATATATTTCATCAGATAAGATGTGCAAGAAGCCAGATGTAAGATTCATGCAGATGCTTCTTGATGAATATAGTCTTGATGTTAATGAGAGCATCATGGTTGGTAATGATTTGAGAAGTGATATTGGCAGTGCCAATAAGGTTGGCATGGATTCATTATACATATTTTCTAATCTTTCTCCATATGAAGATGAGCATAAGTATAAGGATGCTAATGCAACTTATAAGTTAGGCAGTATGGATATGAAAGAGATTACAAGAATCTTATTAGCGGATTAAACAGCAGGGTCATAAGTTTTACTTATGACCCGATTTTTCTATGATAGTATTACTAAGAGCAGCAAATTGCTCTAATGATAATTCTTCACCTCTTGCTGTGGGTTTAAGTTTCATATCCTCAAGTACAGCAAGAATGGTATCTTTATCTATGTTTAACTCAGGTGAATTATTAAGTGCATTAACAAGTGTTTTACGGCGCTGGTTGAAGGCGGCTCGAACAAGTTTAAACATATGTGATTCATCCTTAAGAACAAATGGATGATTATCTGTAGTTGTAAGTCTTATTACCGCAGAGCCTACATTTGGTCGTGGCATAAAACAGTTAGGCGGAACATTTGCCGCTATATAAGGAACTGAATAGTAGTTTACCGCAAGTGTCAAAGCACCATAGTCTTTAGTTTTAGGCTTTGCATTCATGCGTTCAGCTACTTCTTTCTGAACCATAACTGTTATACTTTCTAATGGAATATGCTGTTCAAAAAGTCCCATTATAATAGGGGTTGTTATATAATAAGGAAGATTTGCAACAACCTTTACGGGCTTATTACAGTTATGTTCCTTAAGTACATTTTCTATATCAAGCTTTAGAATATCTTCATTAATAAGTGTAAGATTGCTGTAATCAGACAAAGTATCCTGAAGAATAGGTATAAGGCTTTTATCAATCTCCACAGCGATAACATGCCCTGCATTTTCGCATAAAAACTGTGTCATTGAGCCGATACCAGGACCTATCTCAAGTACAACATCCTCTTTTGTTATATTGGCTGAGGCTATAATTTTATTCAGCACATGTGTATCTATAAGAAAGTTCTGGCCAAATCTTTTTTGAAATATAAAGTTATACTTGTTTAAAATAGCTATTGTATTCTTAGGATTAGCTATATAATTATTCTCCATGCTGAAAGTTACCTCCAAATAATCTGATGATTAAATAGTAACACAATTACAGCGTACATGCAAGAGTGTACTGGTGTGAACAGTAACATTGAATTCTTAAAATTTGATTAAATCTTAAAAAAGTATTGACAAATGTCGATAAAATTGGTATGTTACTCTTTGGGTAGGTATTATATTAATAGGAGTTATTATAAGGAGAGATTTGTGGTTTAGTCTTATATTTAATATAAGAGAAGGGAATTAGAGTTAGGATGAAAGCAGACAAGAAGATGATTGTTGCTCTGATTGCTTCTTTGGGGCTTTTTATGTCAGGCTGTGCCAAAGAAGAGGTTGAGAGGGTAAGTGTTACTATTCCGACCAACAGACCAGCGATTAACAGTGAGAATTATAACCCTGTACAGAAGGAAGAGATTACAGAGGTTGAAGATATAGTTTATGAAGAACTTGGTAATGACAAGGCTACAAAGCATATAACTTATATTTCAGGCAAGAATAAGGACTTTTATAAAACTATTGAGAACAATCCTATTGATGCATGGTTTAATGATAGTAAAGTTGATTCTATGAGTTCTATGGCACTTAGAAAGGTTATTAGTGAGTATCAGGACTTGTGGGAAGCAGAAGCACTTAGCACTAGCACAGAACTTTTGAGTATTGTTGAAGATGAAGAGTTAAGGAAAGAATTAAATAGTCAATGGGATGCATATGAGGAATATGTAAAGAAAACAAAGAAGTTATATGGCTTATTTTCTGATAAAGATACATATGTTGTGGCAACCAGGGATATGAAGAAGAATATCATGATTGCACTTGCTGAGAAGTCCAGAGAATTTACTATTCTTCTTAAGGAATATGTATATTTAAATGAAGGCGATATTTCATTTGCACTTAATTATGTAAGTGAAAGCGAAGATGCAGAAGATGTGAATACAGATGAGGACATGTATGATGAAGACTCATCTGTTAAGTCTACAATATCTATGTATCATAATTATAATCTTAGAATAGTGAATAATGAGATTATAAATGATATTGTTAAGGATTCATGTTCTGAAGTATTAGAGATGAATCGTGAGTTGTCAGGTGGCAGAACTAATAAGATTCTTATCTCCATGAAGCTTTATGAGTATTGGGGAGGCAGAATGAAGGGCTCTAACAAGAAGTTAGCTGATATTATGGAGGAACAGGATAAGGCAGTTCTTTCAGAACAGTATGAGGCATTTAAGAAATATGTTTCAGCTAATCAGGAGGTTTCTAATACCATACTTGAAAATTCAAAAAGGTATAAGACTCTTGTTGAGAGAAGCGGTATTATTGATACAAACATAGCACTTGCCAATGCATACGAAGAGAATTATTTTGAATATTTTGAATTACTATATCTTCATAATAGTGATGTTATGGTATTTAGTAAATGATAACAGGCACATGGTTTTTACCATGTGCTCTTTTTTACCTAAAAAACATCTTGACAAGCACTATACCGAATGGTATAGTAATAATATACCGTTCGGTATATAGGTCTATTGGACTATATTGGAGGATATGTATGGGTAATAAAGATAATATATTGAATGTGGCACTTGAGCTTTTTGCCAGAAAAGGTTATGTGGCTGTAGGTGTACAAGAGATAGCAGATACGGCAGGAATCACAAAGCCCACATTATATCATTATTTTAAGAGCAAGTATGGTTTGCTGGAGTGTTTGCTTCAGGACAGATTTGGCTCATTCTGTGATATTCTGGAGGGAAGTATTAAGGAAGATAATAAGGGACTTGTTAACCGTTTGAATGATGTTGCAAGGGAATACATAATGTACAGTATCAGTAATAAGGACATGTATAGTCTGGCAATGGCAATGCTTAATTCATCAGTGGAAAGTGATACAAGAAAAGCTATTGAGCCTTACTATAACAGAATCAGAAAGATATTTGTAGATATTTTTGAATTATCAAAACATGAACTTGGCAACATGAATGGAAGACAAAGACAGTTTGCTATGGTATATTGGGGAATTCTTAACAGTTATGTTACATTGATGAATGAACATATTGATGAATATGAGGATACTGATAATGTTGAGAATGATATT
>JAILNW010000237.1 GCA_024691145.1 Lachnospiraceae bacterium | reverse complement strand
GTATTAAATTTATATATCTTTTAATGACACTTTTTCCATCTGTCCTGTCTTTAACAAATCCCTCATCAGGCACAAGTATTAATAAAACCCCCATAAAATCTTTATAAAAATCCTCAAGAGACATTTTAACTATACCTTTAGCAGGGTCAGAAAGAATCACATATCTCTTTGTAATTTTAAATAAAACCACAAAATGAGTCATTCCCTCTTTTGTTACAACATTAGCAATTGCAGGCAAAGTAAACCTGGTTAAAAAATTCTCTCTATCCACTCTTACAGCCTGAGCTTTAAACCCTAAAGCTTCTGAACACTTTAATAATCCAAGCATATTGGTTCCTTTAAGGTCAGTACCCATCATATCTCGCAGCTTAGTAATGGTAGTTTCCTTCTTGTAATAAAGGCTTACTGTTGCAAGACATGCGGCTGCACAATCAGTAGAATCGTGCTGCTGCACAAAATAATACTTCATGTAAAACCTCCAATAACTCTGTAAAACACTCTTCAATTGTAAAATTAAAAATCCATATTGCACATTCCTAATAAATCTCAACCCACGTCGTAATTAATTGATAATTATTCGAAAATGAATCTATGAAATTTTAGATATATTAGAAACAGTAAAATAAAATTCCACAAATATGTAAATATTACTGTTCTCAAATCACAGTTATTATTATATACAACTTTATACCGTTTGTCAACACTTTTTTTTCACTTTTTTTAGTAGTTTTTTATGTGTAAAAAGAAGCCTTGATTTTCAAGGCTTCCAGTAGATATTCTTATTAATCTGCTCTTTCTTTTCCCCAGAAAAACAATGCAACTGTTCCTGGTCCTGTATGGCTTCCTATAAGGTTACCAATATAAGTTATCTCTATCTTTCCCTTAAGATTAGGTATAAGTTCTTCTATCTGTGAAGCAAGTGCCTTGGCATCCTCAACACATGCTGACTGGGAAATATAACATTTTCCATTATAGTCAGCTCCATTTTCCACAAGTTCAAGCATCTTGTTGGCAGTAAACTTAATAACGTTCTTCTTTCCTCTGATTTTAAATCTTGGAATAAGTTTTCCCTCGTTACTTACATTAAGTAATGGGCAAATATTAAGCATATTACCTATTGTTCCTGCTGTTTTTGAAACTCGTCCGCCTTTAATAAAGAACTTTAAGTCTGTAGAGAAGAACCAGTGATTTACTCTTAATCTGTTATCAAGAATCCATTGATAAAGGTCCTCAAGACACATTCCTTCGTCTCTCTTAGAAGCCACCTCATCAACAAGTAATCCAAGTCCTGCTGAAGCTGCAAGGGAATCAACAACATATATCTTTCTGTTTGGATACTCCTCCTGCAGCATTTCTTTAGCTATATTTGCAGAGTTATATGTGCCTGAAATACCACTTGATAATGTAATATGAAGTATGTCATATCCCTCATCTAAAAACTGTCTGAAATAATCGCAATATTCTTCTGCATTTATCTGTGATGTCTTGGTATCTTCACCTTCGTCCATTCTCCTATAGAATTCTTCAAATGGTATGCTTTCGCCAAGATCATCTTTGTATGATACATTATTTAATTCATAATGGAAGCAAATGTACTTAACGTCAATCTTTTCGAAATGTTCTTTAGTAATATCAGCAACAGAACATGTACTTATAATATAATTAATCATTAATCTTCCCTCCTGTTTGTAACTATTTAGGCTAATTAGCCTTACATATAACTAGTATAACACATTTTTATCAAAAAATACAGTAAAATAAAGCGTTTTACTTTAAACTACCCTTATAAGCAAAGAAACTGCCCTGTATAAAACAGAACAGTTCCTTATGTGTTTATTATCTAACTAGTAGTTGTTCTCACTTACTTCAAAATAGCTCTGTGGATGAGCACATACTGGACAAACGTCAGGAGCATTAGTTCCTACTACGATATGTCCACAGTTACGGCATTCCCATACCTTTACTTCGCTCTTAGCAAATACCTGCTGCATCTCTATATTATTTAAAAGTGCACGATAACGCTCTTCATGATGCTTCTCAATTGCTCCAACGCCTCTGAACTTCTCCGCTAACTCTGGGAATCCTTCTTTCTCAGCAGTTTTAGCAAAATCTTCATACATATCAGTCCACTCGAAGTTTTCTCCGTCTGCTGCAGCCTTTAAATTATCAGTTGTTTTACCTAAACCGCCAAGTTCTTTAAACCACATCTTAGCATGTTCTTTTTCATTATCTGCTGTTTTAAGGAAAATTGCAGCAATCTGCTCATATCCTTCTTTCTTTGCAACTGAAGCAAAATAAGTGTACTTATTTCTTGCCTGTGACTCACCAGCAAATGCAGCCTGAAGATTCTTCTCAGTCTGAGTTCCTGCATACTTGTTATTAACAGGTTCAAATACATCTTCCTTCTTACACTTTGGACACTGCTTTGGTGCTTCATCACCTTCGTGAACGTATCCGCAAACTTTACATACGTATTTCATATTCTTTTTACCTCCATAAAAATTTGTCATAATTTATAACATAGCCATAAAGACTAATATATACATAAAATCAAATAAACTTATTAAGTGTTAAATCATAATGGTAATCTAAAGCACTTAACTTATCACTTATCTCACTTTCTGACACATCATATGCTTTACATAAGTCAGAAAGTGTTGAATAATTATCTCTTAGCTGTGTATTAATAAAACTAAGAAGCATTACAGGATCCTTTGGCATATCCATTACATCCACCTCACTGTTTCCTCTAATGGTTTTCTGCTAAAATGATTAGGAAGTGGCTTGCCTTCCTCGGCTGCATATCCTAAATCCATTAGCATAAGTATATCTTCATTCTCAGGAAGACTTAATTCCTTAATTAATTCATCTGGTTTAAAATTATTAATCCAGCAACTGTCTACACCAAAATTAGCAGCAGCAAGTATCATATGTGTTGCAATAATTGTTGCATCCTCAAGTCCTGATTCTCTCTTGCCATCCGGATATGTATAAACATTATTCTTATCATATGCAACTGCAAGAACAGTTCTCGCTCCATATCTGCATGGTGTAACTTTATCAACTGCAGCTAATGCCTCCTCTGACTGAAGCACATATACCTTCTGTTCCTGAAGATTCTTTGCAGTAGGTGCAAGTCTTCCAGCTTCAAGAATATTATTTATAATGTCCTTATCAACCATTTTTTCACTATATTTTTTACATGAATAACGTTCCTTAACAACGTCCATAAATTCCATACAATATGCCTCCAAATAAAAAAATCATATAAATTTATTTTAAAAAATGAAAAGCAATTTGTCAAGAGAAATGGGAATTTTTGTAATTGTTTCCAATTTTATACAACATACATA
>JAILNW010000262.1 GCA_024691145.1 Lachnospiraceae bacterium | reverse complement strand
TCATCTGACAAAAACAAATTATATAATCTTGTTTCAAAAATTCTGTTGTCTATTCTTACACTATTATTATCATTTCTTATAAATCCATACATTTTTAATAGTGCAATATCATTCTGGTCAGGATTAAAACTAAGCTTTGTTCCTTCCATCAATATGCTTCTAAGTGCATCTTTTATCTTAGGAAGATTATTGAGCTTTGTTGTCATAGATTTAAATAGTGTATTATCCTCTGCAAGTATCATCTTAACAGCCTCATCTATTCCATCTCTGGTCCAGCAAGCGCTTAGATTACCTATTTTTTTATAAACTTCCTTATCAATCAATTCACAAATACGACTAACTAAAAATGGATATCCATTGGTATATTCTCTGATTAATTTTGCCATATAAGTTGTATCCATACCAACATTATGTTCTGCTTCATATTCATCAAGCATTTCCTTTATGCCTTTTTCAGATAAACTCAAATCTATATTAAAATCTGCAGCAATATTCCAAGGACTATTTTCCTTTTTACTATCGTCACTATTTATCTTTGACTTCAAATGTTTTATATCTGTTACACCTGCAAGTATTACTGATTGAAAAGCAGGATATCCTTTAGTTTCTCGTTCAATATAATTATATCTAAGTTGCGCAAGAAAATCTAAAAAAACCTGATTATTAGTTGCACTATCCACTTCATCAATAATTAAAACTATTGATTGTTCTGATTGTTCACACCATAGAAGAAGCACATCAAATAAATCTGCCAGATTTGATTTTACTTCATTCTGTCTGAAAATACAATCTATCTTTTGTTTTATATTATCAGGAACTCTCTTTTCTCTTCGAAATTCCCTGATAAGCAGACGACAAAATTCCTTAACAAATGAATATACATCTGAAAAACCAGTTTCTTCAATTCCTTCAAAACTGATATTAATAACTATATAATCATCCACTAACCTATTTGTTAATTCATTTATGGTTGTTGTTTTTCCATACTGTCTGGCTCGATTTATTGTAAAATACTTGCCATCATCTATTAACTTTTTTATTTCTTTTATTCTATCGGATAAATCTACCATGTAATGCTTTGACGGTATGCACACCGTTGTAGTATTAAAATATTTCAAAATAAATTCTCCATTTCTGCTTCTGAAATAATAGTTACTCAACTAAATCCGGATTAAAGCTTTCCTTCCAAGGAAGTCCCCATTTATTAAGTTCTTCCATAAATGGATCTGGATCAAACTCCTCAATGTTATGAACACCTGGTTTGTTCCACTTTCCAGTAAGAATCATAGAAGCACCAATCATGGCTGGAACACCTGTTGTATATGAAATTGCCTGGCTTTCCACCTCTTTGTAGCAGCTTTCATGGTCACAGACATTGTAAACATAGTAAAGCTTCTCTTCACCATTTTTCTTGCCCTTAAAGATACATCCTATATTAGTCTTACCCTTAGTTCTAGGGCCAAGTGAAGCCGGATCTGGAAGTACAGCCTTTAAGAACTGTAATGGAACTATCATCTTGCCTTCATATTCAATAGGCTCAATAGAAGTCATGCCTACATTCTCAAGACACTTAAGATGAGTAAGGTAGCTCTGTCCAAATGTCATAAAGAATCTTATTCTCTTAATTCCTGGCATGTTAAGCGCAAGAGACTCAATCTCTTCATGATGTAAAAGATACATATCCTTAGGTCCGATTTCTGGGAAATCATAAACTCGCTTAATCTCCATAGGCTCTGTTTCAACCCATGCTCCGTTCTCCCAGTAACTTCCCTTTGCAGAAACTTCTCTTATGTTAATCTCAGGATTAAAGTTTGTTGCAAATGGATATCCATGGTCACCTGCGTTACAGTCTAATATATCTATATAATTGATTTCATCAAAATAGTGCTTAAGGGCATATGCAGAGAAAACACCTGTTACACCTGGATCAAATCCGCTTCCAAGAAGTGCCATAATACCTGCTTCTTCAAACTTCTCCTTATAAGCCCACTGCCAGCTGTACTCAAACTTTGCTGTATCCTCCGGCTCATAGTTAGCTGTATCCATATAGTGAGTTTTAGTAGCAAGACAAGCATCCATAATCTTAAGATCCTGATAAGGAAGTGCAAGATTCATAACTATATCCGGCTTAACTTCATTTATAAGAGCAATAAGTTCATCAACATTATCTGCATCTACCTTTGCAACAGAAATCTTAGTCTTTGTCTTATTCTCTAACTTAGCCTTTAAAGCCTCACACTTAGACAAAGTTCTGCTTGCAATACAAATCTCCTCAAATACATCACTGTTCTGACAACATTTATGAATAGCAACTGATGCTACTCCACCACAACCTATAATTAAAGCTTTTCCCATTATTCTGCCTCCTGAATTTATTTATTAAGTGCTAAAAGCATCTCTCTTATTATTTTTCCTGCAATGGCTGTAGACACTCCCGACTGGTCATATACGGGACTAAGTTCATTAACATCACAGCCAACTATATTGCAACTGCTGCAAACCAAAGTTACAGCCTTTCTAAGCTCCTCAAAGGAAACTCCACCTGCCTCAGGAGTTCCTGTTCCAGGAAATACCGAAGGATCAAGTACATCAAGGTCCAAAGTAAAGTAAACATTCTTTCCCTTTAGTTTCTCAACTATCTCCTCCAATGTATCAAAGTTATACTTATTCATGTAAGTATGACCTTCTTTGCTCCAGTAAAACTCCGGTCTGTCACCAGAACGAATACCAAACTGGAATATATGTCCGTCACCAACATAATCATAACATCTTCTTATGACAGATGCATGAGACAAAGTCTCTCCAAGATACTCTTCCCTTAGGTCCGTATGGGCATCAAAATGAATAATGTAAATATCATCATATGCCTTTTTACATGCCCTGAAAGCACCAAGTGTAACAAGATGCTCTCCGCCTATCATGAAGGGAAGCTTCTTATCACTTAATATATCATTTGTTCTGTCTTCAATATCACTAAGTACCCTTTCAGTATTTCCAAAACAAAGCTCTATATCTCCGCTGTCCATAATTAAATAATCAGTTAAATCCTTGTCCTGATAAGGGCTGTAGGTTTCAAGTCCAAATGACTCTGCCCTTATTGTATGGGGTGCAAATCTTGTTCCTGGTCTGTAGGAAGTTGTTCCATCAAATGGTGCTCCAAACAGCACAATCTTTGCATCCTTATATTCAGCATCACATCCGATAAAAGTTTCTATATTGTTATTTAACATAATCTCTATCCTTCCACATCTCTTAACATCTCTTCAACATAGTTAGGAAGTGCAAATGCTCCTGCATGGAGACGTGTATTATAATATTTTGTCTTAATACCTAGCATATTCCACTTTGAAAAATTAACATCATTTACAGGATGGTACTTCTTTGAAGCAAAGCCAAAGAGCCAGTGTCCTGATGGATACGTCGGTATATGTGCCTGATAAACCTTGCAAATAGGGAAACTCTCAAATATTCTCTTATGAGCCCTCTGCATGGCAACTGCATCATCATGATAAAATGGGCTTTCATGCTGATTAACAAGAATTCCATCATCATTAAGCGCATTATAACATGAACCATAAAATTCCTTTGTAAACAGTCCTTCTCCAGGTCCAAATGGATCTGTGGAATCAACTATTATAAGATCATATTTATTCTCACATGAACGTACAAATCTTACACCATCTTCATAATGAATATGCACTCGTTCATCATCTAAGCAACATGCTGTCTGCGGAAGATACTTCTTACAAACCTCAACAACAAGCTCATCTATCTCCACAAGGTCAATTGACTTTATATTACTATAATTACAAAGTTCCCTTATAACACCGCCGTCACCTGCACCTATTACAAGTACATCCTTAACATTAGGATTAACAGCCATAGGAACATGTGTAATCATCTCATGATAAATAAACTCATCCTTTTCTGTAAGCATCATATAGCCATCAAGTGTAAGGAATCTTCCAAACTCTTTGGAATCAAATACATCAATTCTCTGAAACTCACTCTGAGCTGTATACAACTGTCTGTCTACTTTAATTGAAAACTCAACAGTTGATGTGTGTCTTTCAGTAAACCATAACTGCATATAATCACATTTCCTTTCACACTATTACATTTATATTATTAAGTTCTATATCCTCTGTTCCTGTTAAAGAACAGCCCTTTTCCTTAGCGTAATTAATATATTCAATAATATTCTTTGTAATTATCTCACCTGGTGCAAGTATAGGTATTCCTGGTGGATAACACATGGCAAACTCTGCACATGTATATCCTTCAGCAGAATTAAGAGGAATCTGCTTTCTATCTGCATAAAACGCATCATGAGGGCTCATCTTTACAATAGGACTGATATACTCCTGAACAAGCATACCCTTCTTTTCTTTCTTGTATCGTCTTCTTATCTGTGCCATGGCACTTACAAGACGCTCTATATCCCTCTTTCTGTCTCCAACAGAAATATATGCTAAAATATTACCTATATCACCAAACTCAATCTGTATATCATACTCATCTCTAAGAAGGTCATAAACCTCAATTCCGGCAAGACCAACGTCTATAGTATGTACACAAAGCTTCGTCATATCAAAATCATAAATACTGTCTCCATTAATTAATTCCTTGGAGAAAGCATAGTAATCGCCTATGTTATTAATCTCTTCCCTTGCATACTCTGCAAACTCGCTTACCTGTTCAAATATCTCCTCACCATGAAGCGCAAGATTCTTTCTTGATAAATCAAGGCTTGCAAGAAGCAGGTATGAAGCACTTGTTGTCTGTATAAGATTAATAACCTGTCTCATATAGTCTTTATTAACATTTTTACCTAATAGTAAAAATGAACTCTGAGTTAAACTTCCTCCTGACTTATGCATACTTACAGAAGCCATGTCTGCTCCTGCCTCCATAGCTGAAACAGGAAGATTCTTTCCAAAGGAAAGGTGTGTTCCATGGGCTTCATCTATAAGTACCAGCATACCCTTCTCATGTGCAAGTTTAACTATAGTCTTAATATCTGAGCATATGCCGTAGTATGTAGGATTGTTGATAAGTATTGCCTTTGCGTCAGGATTTTCCTCTATGGCTTTCTTTACCTGGCTTACAGACATACCAAGTGATATTCCCAGTCTCTTATCAACCTCCGGATTAACATACACCGGAACAGCTCCACATAATATAAGCGCATTAATTGCACTTCTGTGAACATTTCTTGCAAGTATAATTTTGTCCTTTGATTTACATGCATACATAATCATACTCTGCACAGCACTTGTTGTTCCACCCACCATAAAAAATGCATTAGCGGCACCAAATGCCTCAGCAGCTATCTCTTCTGCTTCTTTTATAATTGAAACCGGATGACAAAGGTTGTCTAAGGGTTTCATTGAATTAACATCTATATCAAGGCATCTTTGTCCTAAAAATTCCGTAAGACTTGGATTGCCTCTTCCTCTTTTGTGTCCTGGTACGTCAAATGGCACAATCCTTCTATGTCTGAAATCTTCAAGAGCTTCATATATAGGAGCTCTTTCCTGCGATATACTGTTCATTATTTAACCCCGCTTTATGAAAATGTAAATATACTAGTATATGTTTCTTCCGCTATATATCTCTATCATCTCACGTCTTAAGTTATTAGTTATCTCAAGGCGTAACTGTGGCGGGAGTTCATATACATCTGTATTAAACAGATAATTCTGTAAATCTATATCCTTTATAAGCATCTTTGTATGGAACATATTTGCCTGATATACGTTAATATCAACAGCATCATACTTTAACAAAGTCTGCTTATCAATATAATCCTGTATGGATGTTATCTTATGATCTATGAACAGTTTCTGTCCCTGAAGATTCCTTGTGAATCCTCTGACTCTGTAGTCCATAGTTATAATATCCGAATCGAACTTTCCTATAAGGTAGTCTAAGGTGGATAATGGGGTTATCTCTCCACATGTTGCCACATCTATATCAACTCTGAATGTTGCAATTGATGTCTCTGGATGAAACTCAGGATATGTATGCACCGTAACATGACTCTTGTCAAGATGTGCAACAATATCATCGCCTCTCATAGGCACCATAGAACTCTCAGCTATAAGAAATGTAACAGATGCTCCCTGTGGGTCGTAGTCCTGCTTTGAAACACTAAGAACATTGGCGCCTATCATATTGGTTAAATCCGTCATAATCTGCGTAATTCTCTCTGAATTGTACTGTTCATCAATATACGCTATATAATTCTGCTGTTCCCTTGCTGTCTTTGCATAACAGACGTCATAAATATTAAAACTTAATGATTTAGTTAGATTATTAAACCCATATAATTTTAATTTATTCTCCATCTCATTTCCTTTCTGATTCTCCCCATAGGAATAATCTTTTAATAATTATGCCCAAAAGAAAATAAAGGCACAATATCAGTATAGTATATTTTTACTTGCTTTTCAAGTAAAATAATATCTAGTCTTTTTCAACAAAAATCCCTGTTAATCTTGGTACATTAAACCTTTCAACAAACATCTCACATTTACAAAGTAGTGAGAAAAATGCATGAAATCCTTCTTCTGCAAAGGATTCATAATTAGCCTGACCTTTTGATAATATTACATCCGCATTATCTATTGCCTGCTTTGCCTCATCTGGAAGGGTTTTATACACAGTTCCTGCTATACTTGTGCCATTTGTAATTACTTTAGCAACCTTATCAATTCCTATGTATAAAGCATCCTCTAATAAAGCATCGTTATATATTTCTCCCCCTCTTACCATCACCGTCACATTAAGCTTTGGATAATACCTCTTTAGCTGTTCTATAAGCAGTTTATCTAAAACTATCTCACCACAATTATCAGCTAACAATAAGAAATTTTCCGCATTTTCACATTGTGAGAAAAATGATTCAATTACCTGTTCATCTTCTTTTCTTGTTTCAACATCATTTAACAATCTGAATAATTCATCATCATCCACAACATTCATTCCACCAAAGTCAATATAATTTCCAACTCTTGAGTACATAAGGGCCTTTTTAAGCGGTTCCTCACTTTTTTCAATTATAGTTCTTATTTTATCTTCTCTTTCTAACACTATATCATTGTACTTTCTATTTATATCCCTGAAGGATTTAGCTTTGCCATATCTTTTTTCATATTCCTTATTAAACTGATAAACAAGATATGGACAGCAGTCGCTTTCATCTCTGTTAGCAAATATTTCATCTACTATCTCCATATATTCCTTATCATTGTTGCTTCTATCCATCTGTCTTTTATATAAACAATCTATACACCTTTTTGATATTTTCATGGCACTACCTCATTTCATTTCTATTCACGCATAATTTTAACATACCTGTTTAGTATTTACAATATAAAAGAGGCTTGCCATGTGGCAAGCCATTAATATTTTATTCACTTAAACTTCTTAGATTATCTGATATATCATTTAAGCCCTTAAATGACTGTTTAACGTTATCCATAAGTTCCTGCTGTTTTTCAACTGAGTCTGCTATAGAACCTGCCTGTTCCTTTGACTTATTAACAAGGTCTGTCATTATATCAACCATGCTGCCAACTTCTTCTTCAAACTGTTTTGTATGCTGGCATCTGTCTGCAATAACTCCAACATGCTGTTTTGCATCTTCCTGCAAATCTATAAGTTTCTGTGCTTCTGTCTTTGCCATTTCCATGTTTGTCATACCCTGTTCAACTGACTGCTCATTAAGTGCTACAGATTCTTTTGCTTTATCTATATGTTCAATCATTAGGTCAATCTGTTCTGTAATATTTATTGCAGCCTGGTGCGATTCCTTGGCAAGAACTCCAACCTGTTCAGCAACAACTGCAAAACCTTTACCGTTCTCACCGGCTCTTGCAGCCTCTATGGAAGCATTAAG
>JAILNW010000250.1 GCA_024691145.1 Lachnospiraceae bacterium | reverse complement strand
AGTAAAATATGATGGAATCTTAAGAATAAGATTCTGTGTAAAACTAAAAAGATTGATGCAAAGCAATACTGTTAGAAATCCTACTGTCATAAAGAATAGAATAACCCAGAATGCAGATGCAATGTTACGGGAAATCTTAAGTTTCTTTGTGGACCATCTAACAAGAGGTCTTAGTATAAGTGAAATAACAAATGCAATAAAGAATGGCATAATAAAATAAATAAGATATCTCATAAATATAATTACGCATCCAAGTATAATTGCATAGTATAAAAAGTTTATTATAAACTTTCTTCTGTTTTCGATAGTTTTATTATTGTCCATAAAAACCCCGCTTTCATAAAAAAATATATAAATACAACAAAAGGTTTGAAACGTATGCTTCAAACCTTTAAGAGCACGAGACGGGATTCGAACCCGCGACCCTCGCCTTGGCAAGGCGATACTCCACCGCTGAGCCACTCGTGCATATGATGTTTTCATAAAGCGGGTGATGGGAATCGAACCCACGTATCTAGCTTGGAAGGCTAGTGTTCTACCATTGAACTACACCCGCAAACTTCACTTTCGTTATAACTCCTAACGACAGATATAATGATAACCTATTTTTTTAAAAAAGTCAATACCTTTTTCGAAAAAAATCGAAAAAAATTTGTGAACAGTAGCTGAAATTTAAGTTGACATTTATTTTTGAATATTTTATACTAAATAAAAAAGAAAAGAGGTATACTTATGAGAAAACTTGTGACTTATTTTAGTGCAGAAGGAAATACAAAAAAAATAGGTGATGAATTAGCACAATTGCTTGAAGCAGATTCATTTGAAATAATACCACAGGAACTTTATACGGCTTCAGATATAAAATGGGTTAACCCACTTGCAAGATGTAATAAGGAGCAATTAGGAAAAAAAGACGTTCCTATAGCAGGCAAGGTTGAAAATTGGGATGAGTACGATACTATATATATTGGATTTCCAATATGGTATGGAATGGCTCCAAGAATTATATATACATTTTGTGAACAGTATAATTGGAATGGAAAGAAAATACATCTTTTTGCTACATCTATTAGTAGTAAGATTGGAAAAACAGCTGAAAAATTAAAACCAGTAGTAGAAGGTGCAGAGATTGTATATGCACAAGTTGTTAAGAGTGCTAATGAAGTAGGGTAAAAAATGCAACGCAGTTTTGCGTTGCATTTTTTTATCAGCCCTTGTTCTGTGAAGCAACAAGGCTTTCTCCACAATAAATCTGTCTCAACTTTGGTTTTTCAATCTTTCCTGTAGGATTACGAGGAACATCAGCAAATATAATCTTGTGAGGTCTCTTGTATCTAGGAAGCTTGTGGCAGAAGTTATTAATATCATCTTCTGTACAAGTTACACCAGGCTTAAGCTCTATAATAGCGGCAGTTACTTCTCCAAGACGTTTGTCAGGAATACCAATAACTGCAACGTCCTTTATAGCTGAATGAGCACGTAAGAAATCTTCAATCTGTACAGGGTAGATATTCTCACCACCACTGATAACAACGTCTTTCTTACGATCTACAAGGAATATAAATCCGTCTTCATCTTCCTGAGCCATATCACCTGTAAATAACCAGCCATCCTGCATAACTTCTGCAGTTGCTGCAGGGTCTTTATAATAACAAGTCATAACACCAGGTCCATAAACAGCAAGTTCTCCAACTTCTCCCTTTGGTACAGTGTTACGGTTTTCATCAACAATCTTAACCTGCCAGCCATAACCAGCTTTACCAATAGCACCAACTTTATGTATGTTCTCAACACCAAGATGTACACAACCAGGTCCGATAGACTCACTAAGACCATAGTTTGTGTCATACTGATGATTAGGGAATACCTTCTTCCATCTTGCAATAAGACTAGGTGGAACAGGCTGTGCACCTATGTGCATAAGTCTCCACTGGTCAAGTTCGTAATCTTCAAGCTTAACTTCGCCACTGTCAATGGCATCAAGAATATCCTGAGCCCAAGGAACTAAAAGCCATACGATAGAACAGTGTTCCTTAGAAACAGCATCAAGTATAAACTTAGGCTTTGTTCCTTTAAGAAGAACAGCCTTTGCACCTACAAGGAAACTTCCAAACCAGTGCATCTTTGCACCTGTATGATAAAGAGGAGGTATACATAAGAATACATCATCTTTAGTCTGTCCATGGTGGTTCTGCTCAACTTTACATGAGTGCATAAGGCTCTCATGATTATGAAGAATAGCCTTTGGAAAACCTGTTGTTCCTGAAGAGAAATAAATAACAGCATCATCTTCATCAGTAAGAGGAATATCAGGGTCTTTACTTGAACAGTTTGAAGTAAGACTGTTATAATCCTCTGCAAATGTAGGACAGTTGTCACCTACGAAGAATAATAATCTGTTTGTAGAGATGGAATCTGCTATCTCCTCAACTCTTCCGATAAATTCAGGTCCAAATACAAGTATATCAACATCTGCAAGATTAACACAATATTCAATCTCGTCAGAAGCATATCTGAAGTTAAGTGGTACAGCAAGTGCACCAGTTTTTAAAATACCAAAGTAAATAGGAAGCCACTCAAGACAGTTCATAAGGAGTATACCTACCTTATCACCCTTCTTGATTCCTCTGCTAAGTAAAAGGTTAGCAAAACGGTTTGCTTTTTCATCGAAAACGTGCCATGTAATCTCTCTGCGGTAATGAGTAGTTGGATTAGGCTCCATAAGTTCATACTCTTTCCATGTAACACGTCTGACTTCTTTTATCTCTGGATTTATCTCAACAAGACATATATCGTCGCCATACATGTCTCTGTTTCTTCTCAATATATCAGTAATCGGCATAAATATTTCCTCCTAAAATATTAGTTATCAAGAGCCTGCTTAAGGTCTGCAATTAAATCATCTGCGTTCTCGATACCAACAGAGAATCTTATAAGATCAGGTGAAATACCAGCTTCTAAAAGCTGCTCATCTGTAAGCTGTCTGTGTGTATGACTTGCTGGATGAAGCAGACATGTCTTGGCATCAGCAACGTGTGTTGCTATAGTGGCAAGCTTTAACTTATCCATAAACTTGATAGACTCATCTCTTCCGCCTTTAACTGCAAAACAAAGAACACCACAAGTTCCATTAGGAAGATATTTTTTTGCAAGTGCATGATACTTGTCATTCTCAAGGCCTGCATAGTGTACCCATTCAATCTTGTCATGAGCCTCTAAGAACTGTGCAACCTTAAGTGCATTAGCACAGTGTCTTTCAATTCTGATATGAAGAGTCTCAAGTCCAAGGTTAAGGTAGAATGCATTCTGAGGTGACTGTATAGCACCAAAGTCACGCATAAGCTGAGCTGTTGCTTTTGTAATAAAAGCACCCTTTCCAAACTTTTCAGCGTAAGTTATTCCATGATATGACTCATCAGGTGTAGTAAGTCCAGGGAACTTATCTTTATGAGCCATCCAGTCAAAATTACCACTGTCAACGATACAGCCGCCAACTCCAACGCCCTGTCCATCCATATATTTTGTAGTAGAATGAACAACTATGTCTGCACCCCATTCAAAAGGTCTGCAGTTAATAGGAGTTGCAAATGTATTATCTATAATAAGAGGTACTCCGTGACTGTGAGCAACCCTTGCAAACTTCTCAATATCAAGAACTTTAACTGTAGGATTAGTTATAGTTTCTCCAAAAAGTGCCTTTGTATTAGGCTTAAAATACTTAGAAAGTTCTTCTTCTGATAAATCCTGCTCTACAAATGTACATTCGATTCCCATCTTCTTAAGAGTAACACCGAAAAGGTTGTATGTTCCTCCGTAGATTGAAGATGAAGCTATAAAATGGTCACCAGCTTCGCAAATGTTAAAAATAGCGAAGAAGTTAGCTGCCTGTCCTGAAGAAGTAAGCATGGCAGCTGCACCTCCTTCTAATGCACAAATCTTTGCAGCAACATTGTCATTAGTAGGATTCTGCAATCTAGTGTAAAAATAGCCAGATTCCTCAAGGTCAAAAAGTTTACCCATGAAATCACTTGAGTTATAGCTGAAAGTAGTACTCTGATATACAGGTAACTGTCTAGGTTCACCCTGCTGTGGCTTGTAGCCTTCATGGATACATTTTGTTTCAATTCTTGTTTCCATAGCTTTTAATAACTGCTACTGACGATAAAATATCAAGTTAATATCATCGGTAGCTTCTCCTTTCTTAAATAATATATAAATCTAATCTTTTCGATTAAGATAAAAATCCAACATACTTATTTATTATATCATTAACTTTATTCCTTTACAATGATAAAATGATTAAAAATAGGAACAAATGTAAACTTTGTTGAAAAATTATCTATATATGGTATAATGTACTTTGAATAAAACAATATAAGAAAGGATTTTTAAGAAAATGCAGAGTATAACTAATGACATCAGATATGTAGGAGTTAATGATAAGGAAATTGATTTATTTGAGGGAATGTACGATGTGCCTAATGGCATGGCATACAATTCATATGTAATAATGGATGAAAAAGTAGCAGTTATGGATTCTGTAGATGCTAATTTTAAGGATGAATGGCTTAATAACATTGAAAAAGAGTTAGGAGATAAGAAACCAGATTACCTTGTGGTTTTACATATGGAACCTGATCACTCAGCTAACATTGCTTATTTTATGGAAAAATATTCTGATGCAAAGGTAGTATCATCAGCAAAGGCTTTCACAATGATGAAGAATTTCTTCGGAACAGATTATGCAGACAGAAGAATAGTTTTGGCAGATGGAGATACTCTTTCACTTGGAAAGCATAATCTTAAGTTTATCGCAGCACCTATGGTACACTGGCCAGAGGTTATGGTTGCATATGATGAATGTGATAAAGTATTATTCTCAGCAGATGCTTTTGGTAAATTTGGAACACTTGATACAGATGAAGACTGGGCTTGTGAAGCAAGAAGATATTATTTTGGAATAGTTGGAAAGTTTGGAGCACAGGTACAGGTACTTCTTAAGAAAGTGGCAGCATTAGATGTGCAGATTATATGTGCATTACATGGTCCTATTTTAAAAGAAAACTTAGGATACTATATTGATTTATATAACACATGGTCTTCATATGGAACAGAGACAGAGGGTGTTATGATTGCTTATACATCTGTATATGGCAACACTAAAAAGGCTGTTAATATATTAGAAGAAAAGCTTAAAACTAAAGGATGCCCTAAAGTGGTTGTTTGTGACCTTGCAAGAGAAGATATGGCAGAGGCTGTTGAGGATGCCTTCAGATATGGTAAGATTATTCTTGCAACAACTACATACAATGGAGACATATTCCCATTCATGAAGGAATTCATCAATCATCTTACAGAAAGAGGATACAAGAACAGAAAGATAGGATTTATCGAGAATGGAAGCTGGGCACCAACTGCTGTTAATACTATGAAGAAGATGCTTGAAGGTCTTAAGAATACTGAGTATTGTGAGAATTCAGTTAAGATTATGTCTGCAGTAAGCAAGGAAAATGAAGAGCAGTTAGAGGTTCTTGCAGGCGAAATTTTAGCATAAAATTAACTTTTGTAATTTTGTTGAAGGGAGGATTGGATTATGTCAGTAACTACAGTTAATGAATATCTGAAAGCACAGAAGATGGCATTAAAGAAGTATCAGTCATGTGCTTCAAAGGGAGAGTATCCTTATTTGCCTGTACTTGATGATATATTAAAGCATGTTGACATAGAAAGCGAAGTAAATGTTGGTCTTGTGGATATTCCACTTAGTGCTGTTGTTGGTACAAGCACTAAAGGAAGAACACAGGCATTTGCGGCAAACTTTATGCCACTTATGGATTACAATTCTGAGTTTGGTGCAAAGTGGATTAGTCTGTGCGAGGCACACATGGAAGAGGGAATTAGAGACCCTTTGAAAGTATATGAGTACATGAATAAGTTTTATGTTGTTGAAGGTAACAAGAGAGTAAGTGTACTTAAGTATTTTGAAGCAGACTCAGTTCCTGCCATGGTAACAAGAAAAGTACCAAAAAGAACTGACGAGATTGAAAACATTATATATTTTGAATTTCTTGATTTCTTTAATGCCACTGGAATTAATTATGTATGGTTTTCTAAACCAGGATGTTTTAAGAAACTTTATATGATTATGCATCCGAATGGTGGCGCATTTACAGATGATGAAAAGAAAGATTTTAATTCAGCACATCTTGCCTTTGAGAATGCATTTAAGGCAAGAGGCGGAGGAAAACTTCCTATAACAACGGGAGATGCTCTTCTTACATTTCTTAATATATACGATTATGATGATTTCCTTAAGATGACTGAGGAAGATATTAAAGAAGAACTTCCTAAGTTATGGAAGGAATTTATAGTGGCATCAACTGAGGAGAATATTGACCTTCTTATGGATCCTCAGGAGGAGTCAAAGAAGAATATTTTAAGTCATATTATACCTATACCGACTATTCTTCCTAAAAAGTTTAAGGTTGCATTTGTATATGACAAGTCACCTGAAGAATCAGAATGGATATATGCACATGAACTTGGAAGAATTCATCTTGATGAGGCTATGGGTGATACAGTTGATACTGTAGCCATAAGCAATGCAGGAATAGGTGATGAGGCAGAGGCTATTATTGAGAAGCTTATTGCTGATGGCAACACAATAATATTTACAACAACACCTCAGCTTTTACAGGTATGTATGAAGATGGCTATACAGTATCCTGATGTTATGATATTTAACTGTTCACTTAATACATCACATCAGTATATTAAGACATATGCAGCAAGAATGTATGAAGCTAAGTTTTTAACAGGTGTTATTGCAGGTGCCATGACTGAAAGTGATAAGATTGGATATGTTGCAGACTACCCTATTTATGGAACTATAGCAAATATTAATGCATTTGCCCTTGGAGCAAAGCTTGTTAATCCAAGAGCTAAGATTTATCTTGGATGGTCAACTGAAAAGAATATGGATGTTGACAAGTACTTCAGGGATAATGGCATATCATATGTTTCTGATCAGGATATGATTACTCCAAACAAGGCTTCA
>JAILNW010000218.1 GCA_024691145.1 Lachnospiraceae bacterium | reverse complement strand
TGATTGATTTTATCATATGGTCTCGCATAATTAATCATTATTCGTTACTGTTTTTACCTTTTCATTTATATCATTCATATCAACCAGATAGATTTTGTAGTTATTTTTATCCACATAAACCTTAATCTTCTTATCTTTTAAATAATGACCTATATCATTTTTCATAAACATTGATGTAAAATAAATATATTCGTCATTTTCATTCTCTCTGTATCTACATTTTACATAATTCTCTATGCCATTAATATTATTATAATATGATTTTCTCTTTTTAATCTTGTAAAAATCAGCCATAATAAAATTGTTATCTTTAATGAGTTTTCTGTTTAGTATTATCTTTTTAATATGACTTCCTGTTAAATACGCACCATACGCACCAATCATGGATAAAATAAATACTACTAAATAAATTGATATAGCAGATCTTGAATCCATTCTGCAATCCTTTGGATTAGTTTCATCATAAAAAAGACGTATATTATCATTTACTTTGTAATAATCAATATCATCACTTTCATCTAATTTAATTTTTGCTGTATACTCTTTTCCCTTTACTTCATAAATTACGCTTATGTAATTGATTTTCTGATCATCTTCACTTACAGAAATATTATTAATAAATCCCTTAACATACTTTGAATTTCTGTAAAAATCAATATCATCATTTACATTTATCATAGTAGTAATAACTCCAATTAACCCAACAAGCATTATTGCTATAGTCACTGCCATATACTTATAATTGAATTTATCGTAACCTTTCATGCATTTAACCTCCATAGTGCAAGTGTTTTGTGTAATACCCTCTTATTCTACATTGTTCATAGCTTTCTGAACAGCTGTTTTTTCTTCATCACTTAATGTAATGTTTGAATCACCTTTTACTATTTCCTTAATATATGTATAACAACCTTCTCTGCTATAAACAGAATTCATAACAAATCCATCATCTTCTTCCGATAATAGTGCAAGTGCAAAGCTTACATTTCCACCCATTTCACTAAATGCGTTGTATTTAACAAGTCCAACTTTCTGAATACTTGTTAACTGTTTATTCTGGATGTTGTAAATCTTTCTTGTTATGTCTTTCATGTCATCATTGAAACTGTCTATTCTTTCTATTTTTTTAGAAAGTAACTCATCAAGACTCTTCCCGTCAGCATCACTCATGAACATTTTATATCTTTTATTTAACTTAACCTGATTTATAATCAGTACAATAATAATTATTAAAAATGCAAGAAATAATGGCAAGCTTATAACCTGAATTACAGAAGTTACCTCTTCATCAGCTACTCCAAAATATCCACAAATTTTATATAACCAATTTAACATTTCTATTATTACTCCTTATTATTCATTTACAACTCTTTTTAACATATCATAGATTCTTTCTAATTCATCCTCATTGTAATATTCAATTTCAATCTTTCCCCTGTTATTTGATTTTCTCTTGATCATTACCTTAGTTCCCATAATATGTTTTATTGTTTCTTCCATTTCTTTATATAAAGCTTCTATATTAATATCTTCTTTTACAGGTTCATTTTTTTCTTCATCTGATTTATTTATAATCTTCTTTACTAATCTTTCTGTATCTCTAACGCTTAAACTATTATCAAATACTTCGCAAGCCACCTCATGCTGTAAGTCTTTATTCTCAATAGCAAGTAATGCTCTTGCGTGACCTGTAGTTATCATTTCTTCAATGAGCATTTCTCTCACTCTTTCATCAAGTTTCAAAAGTCTCATGGAATTAGTAATTGTAACTCTGCTTTTAGATACCTTTTCTGCAACTTCATCCTGTTTTAAATTGTATTCCTCAATTAATCTCTTATAAGCTTCAGCTTCTTCAATAGGATTAAGGCTTTCTCTTTGAATATTTTCTATAAGAGCTATCTCTACAATTTCCTTATCACTATAATCCTTAATAATAGCTGGTATTTCTTTAAGACCCGCAATCTTTGCAGCTCTCCATCTTCTCTCGCCTGCTATTATTTCATAATATTTATCTCTTTTTTGAAGAATAAGTGGCTGTATTACGCCAAATTGTTTAATAGAGTCAGCTAATTCTAATAAAGCATCCTCATTAAACTGTTTTCTTGGCTGTTTTTTATTAGGTTCAATTTTGCTCATTTTAATCAAAACTTCACCATTAGAATTATTATTTTCTTCATTATTAATAGTATTTGTATTAATTACCTCTTTTGTTTTTTGTTTATTAGGAATTAACACATCTATTCCCATTGCATCAAGACCTTTTCCTAATGCAAGTCCTTTCTTACCTGCCATTACTCAATTTCATCTCCTCTTTCTATAACTTCTTCAGCCAGTTCTCTATATGCATCTGCACCACTTGATTTTGGCTCATAATATATAATTGGCATTCCATGGCTTGGAGCTTCTGCAAGTTTAATATTTCTAGGTATAATTGCCTTATATATATTTTGTTTAAGATTATTCTTTACGTTTTCTACAACCTGAAGTGATAAATTAGTTCTTGCATCGAACATCGTAAATACGACTCCCTCAATAAATAACTCAGGATTAAGTCTCTCAGAAACAAGATTAATTGTATGAATTAATTGAGATAATCCTTCCAATGCATAATATTCACACTGAATTGGTACAAGAACTGAACCTGCTGTAGTAAGTGCATTAACTGTAAGTGTATTAAGCGAAGGCGGACAGTCTATAATAATAAAATCATATCTGTCTTTTATTGTTTCAATATAATTTTTCAATATATACTCTCTGTCATCTGTTCCTATCAGTTCAATTTCTGCACCTGCAAGATTCACACTTGAAGGAATAACCCATAAATTATCATATGGTGTTTGTACAATGCAATCTTCAAGTTCACATGAAGATAAAATCAAGTCATACATAGTATATTGAACTTCATTTTTATTTACACCCAATCCACTTGTTGTATTCCCCTGAGGATCAACATCAATAGTTAAAACCTTATTGCCTGCTTCTGCAAGACATGCTGATAAATTTATTGCTGTTGTTGTTTTACCTACTCCACCTTTTTGATTTGCAATTGCTATTATTCTGCTCATAGTATAATTTACCTGTTTCCTCCTTTTGTAACATCAAATGTCTAGAAATCACTTTGCTAACTAAAATATACGAAAATTTCGTTTAATCATTTCATATTTATTATTATAAC
>JAILNW010000177.1 GCA_024691145.1 Lachnospiraceae bacterium | reverse complement strand
TTGATAAAATAAAAGAGGCTGTTAATACAGCACAGACAAAATGGGACTTAGGAATTGAAGTTGAATAGTAAAATTAGAAAAGGACTGGTAATACTACCAGTCCTGCCATTTTGTTAGTGAGGTAAAATACCAAAACTATATTCTGCACCTTGCGATATATTAAACTGAAAGTGCATAGGATATCCAGCCGATAATGTTAAAACTAACATTGATATCATAGAAATATAGTACATGATATTATTTTAAAAGTCAATTTAAATATTGTTTTTTATTGCAAACATGATTACATTTCGTTTCTGTTTATTAACAGACCACTGCCGTTTTCAATAAGTTCATTAATTCTGTCAACAGTATCCGTTGGTTCCTTACCATCTCTTACAATGTATTTGAATTCTGTAACACTTTCACTTATATATTCCTGAACCACAGATAAAAGCAGTTCATAGTCTTTTAATTTGTTTTTGTTAAGAAGATTTTCTTCAGCATCATACAGATAGCAAAGTGCCATTTCAATAATATCAAGTCTTTTGTCAAACAGGCTTCTGTACACGTTAATTGCAAGAATATCCAGTATATTACTATACATAAGGCAAATACGGCATAACTTGCTGTTTTTAAATATTGGTACAATTATTATTTCATCAATAGTATTTAACTGCAAAGGCTTAAGTAATGATGAAAGTTTATAAAAATCATTTTCAAGTCTTGTAAGGTAAACAGCATAAGGATTAGCTGTAAAATAATCTCTTAAGTTTGCTATAAAGCAATGTTCATCATCTAGTTTTATATCATTGTAAAGTATAATGTTAGTGGTTCCATGGGTATCAACATAAAGCGCATGACTCATGTCGAAAACATTTTTTAATGTATTCATTGTGTTTTTATTAAGACTGTCTATTGTTCTGTTAAATGAGTTAATATTCTTTCTCCAGTTGCTTAAGAAGAAAGAGTTTTTTGTTTCTTCAGAATTAATATAATCATTATATTCATCCCTTGAAGCACGAAGTATCTCATCTAAGAAAATACCTTTAAGTTTATAGTCAGTATAATAATCATCATAATGCTGGTGTTCTAACATCATTTCCAGCTGCTGTGTCTTTCTGGGCATTTTGTTCTTAATATAAAAATCAAGACAATCAGTAAGAACATTTCTTTCTTCTTCATACATTCGCTGTTTGTTATAAAGATTAGCTTCCTCTATACAAAGCATTTCATAATCAAGAAGGAACAACTGAGGAGAGTCTTCATATAACTTTCTTGCCTTTGCAAAACATTCAGCTGCTTCGTCATAATATTCATCGTAACAATTTATTGTACCCTTAGCAATATAATACTGGAAAAGGTGGCCATAATCACGCATTTTTGCATAATCAGGTGTTTCAAACCTGTAGCTGTAGTAATTAGTGGCATTATTCATATAAGTATAACTCTTATAAACAAGATTCATCTTAATGCTGCAGTAGGCACCAAAACTGTAAAGAAGTCCATAAGTAGCATTAAATATAAGAGGTTTGTTAATATTATGCATTAAAGTAAGACATGATAAAATATATTTCTCTGCATCTTCATAACAATGATTGTTTATAGAATCCTTAACAATATCCAGCATAATAATACATATCTCGGAAAGATAGAATATATTAAGGTTCTCATCCTGAATTGGTTTTGTTTTTGTTTTATTCTCTATATATTTGTTATAATTACTGATTATATTCTGGTTATGTATAAGAAATGCATGTGCATAATCCTCTTTAAGAGCGTAATTAAATCCAACCTCCATAAACTTGTCAGAATATTTTTTAATATACTGATTACAAAGGATAGTACATTTTTTAACGGTATTATAACACTGATAATTGTAGGCATACATATTCTTATAGTTATGCATATGCTGCAATAAATGTATATTATCAATGCTGATTGCATATTGGACAGCTTTTTCAAAATATGAGAAAGACTCGCCTCTGTCAATGGCTCTTAAAGTTTGTTCATCTATTTCATAAAATAATGTTATGTATATAATAGCAGCATCTATATATCCAAGTTTTAAAGATTTTCTAACCATTTCCTTAACATAAGTTGAATTCTTATCTGGTGGGGAAATATATGTAAATGAATACAGGTTATGAAAATCCTCTAAAGTAGAAGCCTTAAATTCAAGACGTTCATCTGCAAGGATTCTTGCTACATTTTTACACTGACGGGAATCTTCAATTGCAAGCTCGTTATTTCCCTGATAATATTCAATAATACAATATAGAAGGTTAGTATAATACAAACCAAGGAGAAGGTCTCTGTCCTTAATTAATTCAGGAGAATTATAATCCACTGTAGGAAGAGTAAGTCTGTAGGTATCTATCAGTAAATGTGCCTGTTTATAATTATGGGAATATATATTACACAAAGTATAATACATATATATTTTTAACTTTTGCTGATTAGTTATCTGTGACAAGTCATCTTCATCAAGATTTGATATAAATTTATGCAATGCTCTGATATAATGATTTGCCTGCTCAAAAGCAAATGAGTCTAAAAGGCTTTTTATCTTTTTAAGATCATCATTAATTCGGTTTATGTCAGCAGTATAATGTTTGACCTGAGAAAAGTCAGGAATCTGTGTATAGTTTTCTGTGATTTCAAAAACAAGCTCCCTTTTATCACAGTAATTTATAAGCTCATTATAAAAAGCAGATAAATGTTCTGAAATAGATACTTTATCACAAAATGTGGCTATTATTATAATATTTCCAGAGGAAATATATGTATTAATTAAATCAAAAAGCAGAGTTATTGTTGAAAAACCACAATAATGCAAATCCTGAAGAACAATACATATATTTTTATAATTTGCAATATAACTTAAAATACCAGAAATAGACGAAACAAATCTTTTTGCATTGTATTCTCTCTGACCGCCAATCATTGTCGGAATGGCATCAAATTCACAATAACCTGTTTCAAAATAAGATATAAATATATTATTTACGTATGGATATACATCACATACATTCAAAAACTCTTCAACAGAATATGTTTCAGCAAAGAATTTATAGTAAGCTTCTTTTATCAAACTAAGAAAAGGCTCATAAGGTTCTTTAATATCTGATGGCGAAAATGTGTGATAGTAATAGTATTTATCATCATCAAATATCTCTGTCTTATGCAGCATATCAAGAGGTGTATCATTAATTGTATTAACTAAAGCCATTTTTACTTTATTATTTTTCTGCTGTTCAATGATTGACTGAATTAATTTATAGTGTTTGCTATGCATAATAAGCCTCCTTTGGTCACAATACTCCAATAAACATATCGGCAAAATGTGAATAAAAATTAATTGGTTGATTTTATTAAAAAAATTTGGTATATTAGAATGGTAACATATTTAGACAAAATTTAAGCAAGGAGAATAACTATGGATAACGAGATGAATAATGATGAGATTTGTACAGTAACACTTACATTTGAGGATGATGTGACTGTAGAGTGTGATGTAGTGGCTATATTCCCACTTAATGATAAGTATTATATGGCAATGTGTCCTATAGAGAATGTTGAAGGATTTGAAGAGGACGAGATATTTATATATCGTTATTTCCCAGAGGATGAGAACGCTCTATATGTGTTTGACGAAGTTAAGTTAGAGGCTATAGAAGATGATGACGAGTATGAACTCGTAGCTGATGAACTTGAGAGAATATTTTTAGAAGCTGAAGAAGACGAAGATGTCTTAGATGAATAATGATAATTACATTGGCGATGTGTATGCATCGCCTTTTTCTCGTGTAAAATAAAAAAGTGAGCAGATATGGATAATTACAACATTATTGATATTTCTGTAAGGGATTTAGTGGAATTTACTGCAAGAGCAGGTAATATTGACAACAGAAGAAGCAGTTTTAAAGAATTAGATGCCATGAGACGAGGAACCAGGATGCACGCTAAGATACAAAAGTCCATGGGGGATAATTACAGGGCAGAAGTATCACTAAAGCATAGCAGTACAATCTTAAGAGATGGCAACGAATTTGTAATAACAACAAGTGGAAGAGCAGACGGCATTGTAAAGCCTGATAAATCTGAATCCTGTGATAAATCATATGTGGAGATTGATGGCAATAATTATTCGGATTTATCAAAGGAAGAAGATATATCATTTTTGCAATATTTAATTGATAATAACGATACGAAGGGAATATTTCATATTTTTGAAAAGACTGAAGAAAGTAGAGAAGAGTCTGTTAAGATAAAGGAAGATAAGGACATTTACATAATTGATGAGATTAAGTGTGTTCTAAGGGACTTAGACAGAATAAAGCATCCTGTTTCATTTCACAGGGCACAGGCCATGTGTTATGCCTGGTTTTACTGTGAAGATAATAATCTTTCTGAGATTGCAATAAGAATAACTTACTGTAATCTTGATACAGGAATATGCAAGTATTTTGGCGAAGTATTTAGTTATGGATATCTTGAAAAATGGTACAATTTTCTTTTAATGGAGTATGCAAAGTGGGCTGCATTTCAGCTTGAATGGAATAAAAAAAGGGATATAACAATTAAGAATCTTGATTTCCCTTTTGAATACAGACAAGGACAGAGAGAATTTGTAAAATCTGTATATTTAACAATAATAAGAGATAAAAAGATATTTATTCAGGCACCTACGGGAGCAGGAAAGACAATTTCTACTATATTTCCTGCAGTAAAAGCTATAGGTGAAAAGCAGATTGAAAAGATATTTTATATAACAGCAAAGAATATTACAAGAACTGCTGCAGAAGAAACCTTCAGAATTTTAAGAAAAGCTAAGGCTTTAATAAAAACAGTGAATATTACAGCCAAGGAAAAGATATGTATATTAGAAAAGCCGGATTGCAATCCAGAAGCATGTGAAAGGGCCAAGGGACATTTTGACAGGGTAAATGATGCTGTATATGACCTTATAAATCATGAAGATGATATAACAAGAGAGGTTATACTTTTATATGCAGAAAGATATAAGGTTTGTCCTTTTGAAATGTGTCTTGATGTTTCATTATGGGTTGACGCTGTAATTTGTGATTATAATTATGTATTTGATCCAAGGGCATATCTAAGAAGGTTTTTTGAAATACAGACAAAGAAGAAATATGCGGTTTTAGTTGATGAAGCCCATAATCTTGTTGACAGAGCCTGTGATATGTACAGTGCAAGTGTTGTTAAGGAAGATTTTCTTAAGGTAAAGAAGATTATAGAAAATGTTAGCAAGAAGTCAACAAAGGCAATTGATAATTGCAATAAAGAACTGTTAAAGTTTAAAAGAGAATGTGAGGGCATGAACATATATGAAGATATATATGTAGTTGACAAACTGGTGCTTTTATTTGACAGGCTTATAAATGTGTTAAATGATTTCTTTAATGAAAATGATAATTATGAAGGAAAAGATGAGGTTTTTAACCTGTATTTTGACATAAGGCATTTTTCAGATATGTTTGATAATGCTTCAGATGATTATCTTGTTTATACACATTTCAGGGAAAATGGAGATTTTGAATTAAGATTAAATTGCATGAATCCAGCCCGTAATATAGGTATGCAGCTAGAAAAAGTTAAAAGCAGCATATTATTTTCTGCAACCTTGCTTCCAATAACTTATTATAAGGAGCAGTTATCAGGAAACAGGACGGATTATGATTTTTATGCAGATACACCATTTGAAAAGCATAAAAGGATGATACTTGTGGCGGATAATATAAGTACCAGATATACAAGAAGAGGGGAAAAGGAATATAGAAAGATTGCTGAATATATAAGAATATTTGTTAATTCCAAGTGTGGCAATTATCTTATTTTCTTTCCATCCTACAGATTCCTTGAAAATGTTTATGAGTATATGGATGAGGATACAAAGGAGTATGTTATTATCCAGAAACAGGGTATGAGTGAAGAAGATAAGGAGATATTTCTTTCTGAGTTTGTTGCAAACCCCAGTGTTACTAAGGCTGGAATGTGTGTACTGGGAGGAGTTTTCAGTGAAGGAATTGATCTTAAGAATGACAGACTCATTGGGGTTTGCATAGTAGGAACAGGACTTCCAATGGTCTGTGATGAGAGGGAAATATATAGAAATTATTATGATAATTATAATAATAATGGTTTTTCCTATGCATATTTATATAATGGCATGAATAAGGTACTGCAGGCGGCAGGAAGAGTTATAAGAACTGTAGATGATATGGGAGTTATACTTCTTCTTGATGAAAGATTTTTAACTGCGCAATATAAGAATCTGTTCCCAAGAGAGTGGTTTCCTTACTATGTCATTAATGAGAATATATTAAATGAAAAACTGGAAGAATTTTTGAATATTGAAGGAGGATATTAATGTTTAAAGCGGTTGTATTTGACCTTGATGGTACTTTAACAGACACACTTGAATCACTTAAAAAGTCTGGAAATAATACATTAAGGCATTTTGGACTTGAGGAAAGAAGACTGGATGAGTATAAGTATTTTGCAGGAAATGGTCCTGATGAACTTGTAAGAAGAATATTAAGAGCATCAGGGGATACAGAACTTAAGTATTTTGATGAGGCCTATAAGTTCTATAATGATGAATTTAAAAAGGACAGTATGTACATGGTAAAGCCTTATGAGGGAATACTTGAACTTGTTGAAATATTAAAAACAATGGGATTAAAACTTGCTGTACTTACTAATAAAAACAATGAAAGAGCTAAAAATGTAATTGAAAGCGTATTTGAAGAGGATACCTTTGAAGTTGTAATGGGAAGCCAGGAAGGACTTAAGAAGAAACCAGACCCTGAGGGTGCATTTAAGATTTGTGAGATATTAGATGTAAAACCTGAAGAATGTCTTTATCTTGGGGATACCAACGTGGATATGGAAACAGCCAATAATGCAGGTATGTATCCCGTTGGAGTTTTGTGGGGATTCAGACAAAGGGATGAACTTATGGAAAGTGGAGCAAAGACCATAATTGAAAGACCTATGGATCTTGTGGACGAACTGTTATAATAAAGATCAAGCCCTGAAAAATCAGGGCTTTTATCGTACTATCTATGTGGCATATAAATCTGTGTTTCAAGACAGTGATTCTTTATGTGGTTAGAACGTCCGGCATATTCACCATCTACATGTACAATAAGCTTCTTGTCAGTTATAACCTCAAGTTCTGAACACGTGAATACATCAACACCATCCATATTGAGATGTTTTCCAAAAAGAAGAGTTGGAAGAAGATACATAATCTTTAACTTTGACATGCCATATACAATACAGACAGATAACTTCTGGTCGTTATACTTTGCCTTTGGAGCAAGACAAAGACCGCCGTCACGCTTTTGTATAAGACTTGCAACAAAGGCCATCTGATTATATTTTTTTTCTGTTCCATCAATATAAACCTTTGCATCAGTAAACTTTAATGAAAGAACTTGCTTAAAAGTAATTATAAGATATGAAAGCCAGCCAAGTTTAATTTTTGTTAAGGCGTTACGAAGACCGGAATTAATGGCTTCGTTACAAATGTTTGCATCAAGCCCCATACCTGTACTTGTGGAAAACTTTTTTGTGTAATTATCCTTGCTGTCAAGCAGAGTAGTTGTACCGTGGTCTACCTTTATAAACTTATGGGTTTCAATAACAATATTAAGGGCTTCTATAGGGTCTGAAGGAATACCAAGTCCCTTTGCAAGGTCATTATTCTTTCCTGTTGGTATATAACCAAGAACGCAGTTTGTATAATCATGTAAACCGTTAATTACTTCATTAACAGTACCGTCTCCACCTACAACCACAACAAACTTTCTGGATTCGCTCTGGATATTGCTGATTTCGGCAGCAAACTTTGTTGCATGGCCTTTATGGGTTGTTACATAGTAAGAATACTCTATATGCTTTTTATCAAGCACTTTTTTTACTTCATTCCAGACTGCAAGCCCGCGCCCGCTTTTGGACTTTGGATTTACTATAAAATAATACATAAAAAATATCTCCAATCTTAAAATTTTCAATCCTTTATTCTACTTACAAGAATATACTACCACAAAAATTGTAATTTATCTATAAAAAACTTAATAAAAATTTGTAATTTATCACTAAATGTGTTAAAATAAATAGTGTGGGCTTACATATAAGCCGTCACTAATGAGAATGCATGGGAGGTACATCGTTATGGGCTTTTTTAAAGATATTACAAAGAATGTAACACAAGGCATTAATGATGCCAACAGAGAAAGTGAAGCTGAAAAAGACAAGTCTGAACCAGTTAATGTTTCAGGTCAGTATAATCCGGGAACGATGAAAAGTACTGCAGAACAAAGGGGAAATATGAGCAACAGTTACAGGAATTTTGAGAGGGAAGAGAATACCAAGAATATGGTAAAGAATGAGATTGATAACATTATCAATTCTCTTGAAAAGATGGATGGAACAAGAACTCCTGAACCTGTTATACCTAAGAGACAGAGGGTTTATAATCCTACTGCAGGTGTAGAGGACAACAGCAGGAATCTTAACATCCAGAGAAAACAGCCAAGAAGAAGACCTTCGGTTGATAATGCTGAGAGAACTGTAATCGCAAAGGATACTATTATTGCAGGTAATATAGCAACAGCTGGAGATCTTGATATATGTGGTTCTGTTTGTGGTGACGTTGAGTGTCGAGGAAAACTTGTTATTGCAGGTGAAGTAACAGGCAACATAGAGGCATATGATGTTATCGTTAATACACCTAAGTTTGAAGGAGATATTAACAGCAGCGGATGCGTAGAAGTTAATGTTGGAACTGTTGTTATAGGTAATATAAAAGGTTCATCAGCTATTATATCAGGAGCTGTAAAGGGACTTATAGATGTTAATGGCCCGGTTACACTTGATTCAACAGCGGTTATTAAGGGTAATATTATAGCTAAGTCTGTTCAGATTGAGAATGGAGCAGTTTTACATGGATATTGTGAACTTGCTTATGCTGAAGTTGATATAAAAGACATATTTGGTGATGATGATAAGGAAGAGGCACCAGCTCCAATACCAGTGCCAGCACCAGAACCAGTAGAGGCACCAACGCCAATACCAGTGCCAGCACCGGAGCCAACACCAGAACCAATACCGGAACCGGCACCAGCACCGGAACCAACGCCAGAACCAGTACCAGTTCCAGAACCAGCACCAGTTCAGAATGCATCTGAAGAAGAAAAAAAAACTGATACTGTAGAGGAAACACCGGCACCAGCACCAGCACCGGAACCAGCTAAGGAACCTGTTAAGATTGAAGTTGCAAAAAGTGATACACAGGATATAGATGAACAGATAAAGGACATCGCTAAAGCGCTTGAAGCAATTAAAGCACAGAATATTGCTGAAACACAGAAGAGTCTTAACAGATATAACAGTGATAATGAAGCTAAAAAATCAGATACAAACGGCATAGAGGCTGCAGTTCAGAATGCACTTAATAATTCCGACAGATTTGGCCAGAATGCCGGTAAAGAGAATTATATGGCAGGTGCAGGACTTAAGAACAGGTTTACACAGGAGAATGAGCATATATATATTGGCAAGGATGATAAGACTTTGCCTAAGTATGCCAAGTCCTATGTAGGTAATGATGGCATTAATGGACATACTTTATATTAATTTTATAAAAATCTTCTTGTAAAGATGAAAATTTTAAGTATAATTAGATTGTAGATTATATTTGATTATGAATGGAGGACATATTAAGATGGCACAATATAAAAGAGTTTTATTAAAACTCAGTGGAGAGGCACTTGCAGGAGACAAGAAGACTGGATTTGATGAGGCAACATGTATAAAGGTCGCAAAGCAGGTTAAAGAACTTGTTGATAAAGGAATCAATGTTGGTATTGTAATAGGCGGAGGTAACTTCTGGAGAGGAAGAACAAGCGAGAACATAGACAGAACAAAGGCAGATCAGATTGGTATGCTTGCAACTGTTATGAATTGTATATATGTATCTGAGATATTCAGATCACAGGGAATGGAAACAAATGTACTTACTCCTTTTGAATGTGGTTCCATGACTAAACTCTTTTCAAAAGACAGAGTTAATAAGTATTTTAAGAAGGGCATGGTAACATTTTTTGCAGGAGGAACTGGACATCCATATTTCTCAACAGATACAGCCACTGTACTTAGAGCAATCGAGATAGAAGCAGACGTTATACTTTTAGCTAAGGCAATAGATGGTGTTTACGATAGTGATCCTAAGGTTAATCCTGATGCTAAAAAGTATGATGAGATAAGTATTGATGAAGTTCTTGACAAGAAACTTGCTGTAATTGATTTATCTGCAACAATCATGTGTCTTGAGAATAAGATGCCTATGCTTGTGTTTGGATTAAATGAAGAGAATAGCATTGTTAATGCTGTTTTTGGTAACTTCACTGGAACTAAAGTTACAGTTTAATTAGAAAAATTTATAATCGAAGGAGATTTTAAAAAGATGATTAAGCAATTTGAAGAAAAGATGATTAAGTCAGTAGACAATCTTATGGAAGAATATCAGAGCATAAGAGCTGGAAGAGCAAACCCACATATAGTTGATAAGATTAAGGTTGAATACTATGGACAGCCTTCTCCTATACAGTCGGTTGCTAATATATCTGCACCTGAAGCAAGAGTAATTCAGATACAGCCATGGGATTCAAGTCTTATTAAGGAGATTGAGAAGGCTATTATGATTTCTGATATTGGAATTACTCCAAGTAACGATGGAAAGGTTATAAGACTTGTATTTCCAGAACTTACTGAGGAAAGAAGAAAAGAATTAGTTAAAGACGTTAAGAAAAAGGGCGAAGGTGCTAAAGTTGCAATACGTAATATAAGACGTGATGCCAATGATGCACTTAAGAAGCTTAATAAGGCTAATGAGATGTCTGATGATGAACTTAAAGATAATGAAGATAAAGTGCAAAAGATTACAGATAAGTATGTAGCTGAAATTGACAAGATGATAGAAAGTAAATCACAAGAGATACTTACTGTATAGTAATGATTTATCAAGGGATTGTGGTTACATTGTAACCCAGTCCCTTAAAGACTTTAAAGAAATATGATAAGTAAAACTAAGAATGAATTGGGAGGTTTCCTATGGGAGATATAATTAATAGTGATGGAAGAAAGATTCCGGAGCATGTGGCAATTATACTTGATGGTAATGGAAGATGGGCAAAGAAGAGATTTCTCCCTCGTAATGCAGGACATGTACAGGGAGCGGCAAACATAGAGAAAGTATGTACCATTGCAAGGGATATGGGAATAAAGTATGTTACTGTTTATGCATTCTCGACTGAGAACTGGAAGAGACCATCGGCAGAAGTAGAAGCCATTATGAAATTATTAAGACAGTATTTGAAGGATTGTAGAAAGAAATGTAAAAAGAATAATATGAAGGTCAGAGTTATAGGAGATATTTCTGTACTTGACGAGGATTTTCAGAATACAATTAAGGATCTTGTGGATTATTCAAAGGAACACACAGGACTTAACTTTACAGTTGCCTTAAACTACGGCAGCAGAGATGAGATAAGAAGAGCATTTAAGGAAATAATGAAAGAACATGATGAAGGAAAGATAAGTTTAGATGATATAGATGAAAAACTTATTAGTGATCATCTGGATACGAGAGAGTTGCCAGATCCTGATCTTGTAATAAGAACAAGCGGTGAGCAGAGAATGTCAAATTATATGATGTGGCAGATAGCTTATTCGGAGTTTTATTTCACAGATACTTTGTGGCCTGATTTTTCAAAGAAAGATTTGGAAGCAGCTGTTGATTTTTATAATAAGGTTGACAGAAGATTTGGTGGTATTAAATCATAATATATTGATAGGAGGATATATAGATGTTTTGGGTAAGAACTAGAAGCGCAGCAGTTATAGTTATTGTTGCTTTATTATCATTAATTTATGGTGGTAATGTTTTGTTTGGTGTATTATTAGTTATATCCATGATTGGTATGATGGAGATACTTAGAGTTGTGGAGGTTAACAAAACTTCCCTTGGAGCAATGGGATATTTAATAACAGCAGTATGGTTTGGCATTATGTATTTTGACTTATGTGATAAGTATGCCTTACATGTAATTATTGCTTACCTTATGCTTATTATGTGCCTGTATGTATTTTCATTTCCAAAGTATACATCAGAACAGATAACCATGGCATTTTTCGGACTTACATACGTTGTAATTATGTTATCATTCATATACAGAATAAGAATGCTTGATAATGGTTTATGGTTAGTATGGCTTGTATTTATGGGTTCATGGATTTCTGATACATGTGCTTACTGTACAGGAATGCTTATTGGAAAACATAAACTTTCGCCTAAGGTAAGCCCTAAGAAGTCTATTGAAGGAAGCCTTGGTGGCATTATTGGAGCTGCTTTACTTGGGGGATTATATGCATATTTTGTAAGAGATAAGATAAGTATGAGTATTAACCCTGTTGTTGCATTTGCAATAATAAGTGGTGCTTCAAGTATTATTTCACAGCTTGGAGACCTTGCAGCTTCTGCTATTAAGAGAAATAAAGGAATTAAGGATTATGGAACGCTGATACCAGGACATGGAGGAATACTTGACAGATTTGACAGTGTTATTTTTACTGCTCCTATAGTTTATTTTCTTGCTGTCAGCTTTATGAAATAATTTTGGAGGATTTATGAAGAATATATCAATTTTAGGATCAACAGGTTCTATTGGAACACAGACTTTGGAAATTGTAAGAGATAATGATGATCTTAATGTTGTTGCCCTTAGTGCTGGTTCTAATATAGAATTGCTTGAAAAACAAATAAGAGAATTTAAACCGCTTATTGCATGTGTTGCAGATAGCAATAAGGCTAAGGAACTTGAAAATAATATAAAAGATACTGAGTGTAAAGTGGTTGTCGGCATGGATGGAATGATAGAGTGTGCAACTATTTTACAGGCAGATATAGTTGTAACTGCAATTGTAGGTATGATAGGAATAAGACCTACAATTGAAGCAATTAAAGCTTCAAAGGATATTGCACTTGCCAACAAAGAGACACTTGTAACTGCAGGTCACATTATTATGCCTCTTACAAAGGAATATGGCATTAATATATATCCTGTTGACAGTGAACATAGTGCAATATTCCAGTCTCTTAACGGAGAGAATAATAAAGAACTTGATAAAGTATGGTTAACTGCATCAGGAGGTCCCTTCAGGGGATATAGTTATGAACAGCTAAAAACTGTAAAACTTGAAGATGCACTTAAACATCCTAACTGGAGTATGGGAAGAAAGATAACAATTGATTCAGCATCTATGGTTAATAAAGGACTTGAGGTTATAGAGGCAAAGTGGCTATTTGACGTAGATATTGATGATGTTAAGGTTGTTGTTCATCCACAGAGTGTTATTCATTCTATGGTTGAATATAAGGATGGTGCAGTAATGGCTCAGCTTGGAACACCTGATATGAAACTTCCTATACAGTATGCATTATACTATCCTGAAAGAAGATATCTTAACAGTAAAAAACTTGATTTTTATGAACTTAAGAATATTACTTTTGAAAAGCCTGATATGGAGACATTTAAGGGACTTAAGATGGCTTATGAAGCAGGAAGAAAGGGAGGAAGCCTTCCTACAGTATTTAATGCAGCCAATGAAAAGGCAGTCAGCATGTTCCTTAACAGGGAGATATCATTTACAAATATTTATGATATTATTGAATATTGTATTAATAATCATAAATTTATAGATAATCCTACACTTGATGAGATTCTTAATACAGAACAGGAAGTTTATAATATTATAGAAGATAATAAAGGAGGTTTCTAAATGGGTGATAAGATAAAGAAGTTTTTGTCAAAGCCGTTGAACCAGCTTATTGTGGTGGCTGTTATATTGGCAGTATTATTAGTTTGTGTTGGAAACTTCAGAAGTATGTTTATAAAGATACTTGTTGCATTAATAGTATTCAGTCTTATAATAATAATCCATGAGTTTGGTCATTTTATACTTGCAAAGAAGAATGGTATAGGTGTTACTGATTTTTCTTTAGGTATGGGACCAAAGATATGGAGCGTACAGAAGGGCGAAACAACTTACAGCTTAAGATGGCTTCCTCTTGGAGGTTCATGTATGATGGTTGGAGAAGACCAGGATATTGAACTTGATAATGCATTTAATAAAAAGAGTGTTTGGGCAAGAATGTCTGTAGTTGTTGCAGGACCTGTATTTAACTTTATACTTGCATTTATTCTTTCACTGGTTCTTGTTGGAATAGTTGGATGGGATTATGCCAAAGTTACAAATGTAATAGATAATATGCCTGCGAAGGAAGCTGGTTTAAAAAAAGGCGACATTATTCTTGAAGTTAACGGAAGAGAGATTATTAATGCAAGAGACCTTCAGTCACAGCTTAATATGTTTTATCCTATAGACAGTACAGACCCTGTTACTATGGTGGTCAGCAGAAAAGGAGAGAAGAAGACCTTTACTGTTAATCCTAAAAAAGTAGTAGAGTATGTTATTACTGGTGCAGAACTTGAGGGTAATACAGAATTAACTATTATTAAGTCAGTTGAAGAGGATTCTCCTCTTGATAAGGCAGGACTTAAGGCTGGTGACAGAATTGTTGGTATTAACGGTACTGTTACTGAGACTTATGAAGAATTTGAAGATTATATTATTAATAATGATCTTGAAAAGAATATAGAGATTGAGTATGTAAGAGAAAATGATACAAAGCATAATGTACAGGTTAATCTTACGGAAAAGAATGAAAGTTACATGGTTGGATTCGTATACAGCCAGCAGAGAACAGAGGGACTTAGTGCTGTTCAGACTATAAAATACAGTGCATGCGAAGTTAAATACTGGATAAAGGTTGCAGTTCAGTCACTTGGTTATATGATTAAAGGAAAGGCATCAAGAAAAGACGTTTCAGGACCTTTAGGAATGGTTAACTTTATTGGAGATGCATATGAAGAATCATATAATGAAGATGGTCTTGGATATGCTACTCTTAATATGATGTATATATGTATACTTCTTAGTGCCAACATTGGTGTAATGAACTTATTACCAATACCTGCCCTTGACGGTGGAAGATTATTATTCTTAATTATAGAGGCAATAAGAAGAAAGCCTATTAAGCGTGAAGTTGAAGGTATGATTCATGCAATCGGTTTAATATTACTAATGATTTTAATGGTATTTGTATTTTTCAATGATGCTATTAATATAGCAGGAAAATAATTTAAAAGAAGGTATGATAATATGTTTCGTGACAATACTAAAGAGATTAAGATAGGAAACAGAGTTATAGGCGGAGGCAATCCAATATTAATCCAGTCTATGACTAATACAAAAACAGAGGATGTTGAGGCTACTGTTAAGCAGATAAAGGAACTTACAGAGGCAGGATGCGATATTATCAGATGTGCTGTTCCAACAATGGAAGCTGCAGAGGCTATAAAAGAGATTAAAAAGCAGATATCAATTCCACTTGTCTGTGACATTCATTTTGATTATAAGCTTGCAATTGCTGCAATTGAAAATGGTGCTGATAAGATACGAATTAATCCAGGTAATATTGGAGATGAATCTAAAGTAAGGGCTGTTGTGGAAAAAGCTAAAGAATACAATATTCCTATAAGAGTAGGAGTTAACAGCGGTTCTCTTGAAAAGCACATAATTGAGAAGTATGGAAGCGTTACAGCTGAAGGAATAGTTGAAAGCGCCCTTGATAAAGTTAAGATGATAGAGGATATGGGTTATGATAACTTAGTTATAAGCATTAAGTCATCAGATGTTCTTATGTGTGTAAAGGCCCACGAGTTACTTGCAGGAAAGACAAAATATCCTCTTCATGTTGGTATAACTGAATCAGGAACATTGATTTCTGGAAATATTAAGTCTGCACTTGGACTTGGCATTATATTATACCAGGGAATTGGAGATACTATAAGAATTTCTCTTACTGGTAATCCGGTGGAGGAAGTTAAGTCAGCCAAGATTCTTCTTCGTAATCTTGGTTTAAGAAAGGGAGGAATCGAAGTTGTTTCCTGCCCTACCTGTGGAAGAACAAGAATTAATCTTATTGAACTTGCTAATAAAGTTGAAAATATGGTTCAGGGAATCGACCTTGATATTAAGGTTGCAGTTATGGGCTGTGTTGTTAACGGACCTGGAGAAGCAAGAGAAGCTGATCTTGGTATAGCAGGAGGTGTAGGAGAAGGCCTTCTTATCAAGAAAGGCGAGATAATAAAGAAAGTGCCTGAAGATAAACTTCTTGAGGCGTTAAAAGAAGAGATTCTAAAGATCAAAGAAGACAGACAATAACTATTATAGAGATTTTTTTGGTTGTTATTGGAGGTAAATATGGCTATAACATTTTTTGAGGCCTTCGATAAAGTGAAGGTTCAAAAAACTTTGGAGGAGATATTTAAAGAGGTTATAGTAGAAAGAGTAACTGTATCTAAGTCAAGTTCAGTTGCTTCGGTATTCATTTTAAGTAAAAAGATTATTGATAAATCAGCCATAAGGGATATGGAGAATGCAATAAATACCCAGCTCTTTGTGAATTTACCACAAAGAGCCAGGATATTTGAAAGATATGAATATTCTGACAAATATCAGGCTGATAAGATAATGAAGATTTATTCTGAAAATATAGATTATGTTATGAGAGAACAGGGGAATATCACATATAGTATCTATAAACAGTCAGAAAAAAGTTATGTGGATGATCATCTTGTTTTAATTTGCGAAAATTCATGTATAGCAAGAGCAAAGTCTGCTGCAATTAAAAAGGTTTTAGAGAATATATTTAATGTGACATTTGATTATAGCATAAAGGTGGATTTTGAATTTTCCAAAGAAGTCAAAAGAAAGCAATATGAAGATATTGCTTATGAAACAGTTGAAGGATATAATCCAGAAGAAATAGAGCGAAAGAAGAAAGAAAAAGAACAATTAAAGGCTGAGAAGAAAGAGGCAAAAGCTCAGAAGAAAAGTGAATATAATAACAAAGCAAAGAGTACAAAGTTTATTCCGAAGAAAGCTGTTCCTAAGGATCCATCTATATTCTATGGAAGCCAGATAGAAGGAGAGCTCATAGAGATTGTTGACATTATAGATGAGATAGGAAAAGTGCATATAAGAGGAAAGATTTTAAATAGTGAAACAAGAGAATTGAAAAATGGAGATAAAGCAATTATATCATTTTCAATTACTGATTTTACTGACAGCATAACAGGAAAAATCTTTGTTTTAAAAGATGAAATAGCAGATTATGAAGCCAAACTTAAAAAAGGAAATTTTATTGAAATTGATGGAAGTGCCTCATATGACAAGTTTGTTAAGGAAATTTCCATAGGCTTTATTAATGGTATTCGTCAGATTGAAGATTTTACTGTTTCCAGAATGGATAATTACGAAGGAGAAAAACGTATTGAACTTCATGCCCATACAAAGATGAGTGATATGGATGCTGTTGTTGATGTTAAAACTCTTGTAAAAACAGCCATGAAGTGGGGACATAAAGCAGTGGCAGTAACAGATCATGGTGTTGTACAGGCATTTCCTGATGCAAATCATGCTATCGAAGGAATAGATACAGACTTTAAGGTAATATACGGAGTTGAAGCATATCTTGTTGATGATATTAAAGATATTGCTGTTAACATAAAGGGACAGAATTTAGATGATACCTGTGTCGTTTTCGATATTGAGACTACTGGTTTTGGACCTATTAATGACCAGATTATTGAAATTGGCGCCATTAAAGTAAAAAATGGTGAAATAATAGACAGGTACTCTACATTTATAAATCCGCTTATTCCTATACCTCTTAAGATAGAAAAGTTAACTGGTATAAATGATGAGATGGTAAAGGATGCCAGACTTATAAGTGAAGTTATAAGGGAATTTCTTGATTTTTGTGAAGGCTGTGTGCTTGTAGCACATAATGCAGGTTTTGACACGGGATTTATAAGAAAAAAGGCAGAATTTGAAGGAATAAAAACGGATTTTACTGTTGTGGATACAGTGGCATTTGCAAGAAGTCTTCTGCCACATCTTAGCAATTTTAAACTGGATACAGTGGCTAATGACCTTAATGTTTCCCTTGAAAATCATCACAGAGCTATAGATGATGCTACAGCAACTGCAGAGATTTTCTTAAAGCTTTGCAGTAAAGCAAAGGAAAAGGGAGTTAATACATTAGAAGAACTTAATGGAATAGTTGAGGTATCACCAGATGTTATTAAGAAGATGCCTACTAATCATGCCATAATACTTGCAAAAAATGAAACAGGAAGAGTTAATCTCTACAGGCTTGTTTCAAAATCACATATTGACTATTTTGCAAGAAGGCCTAGAATTCCAAAGAGTTTATTTTTAGAGAACAGAGAAGGACTTATTATAGGTTCTGCCTGTGAAGCAGGTGAGCTTTATAAAGCAATTCTTGCAGAAGCAACAGATGATGAACTTGCAAGACTTGTGAATTTTTACGATTACCTTGAGATACAGCCCTTAGGCAACAATATGTTTATGTTAGAAAGTGAAAAGTATAATGTAAAGACTATTGAAGACCTTCAGGCTATAAATAAAAAAATAGTTAGTTTAGGTGAAGAATATCAGAAACCTGTTGTTGCAACCTGCGACGTTCACTTTTTAAATCCTGAGGATGAAGTTTACAGAAGGATTATAATGAGTGGAAAGGGCTTTAAGGATGCAGATAATCAGGCACCTTTATATTTAAGAACTACAGAGGAAATGCTTAGGGAATTTGATTATCTCGGAAGAGATAAGGCTAAGGAAGTTGTAATTACTAATACAATTAAGATATCAGATATGATTGAGAAGATATCACCTGTAAGCCCTAATAAGTGTCCTCCGGTTATTGAAAACTCTGATGAGGAACTTAGACAGATTTGTTATAATAAAGCAAAGTCAATGTATGGAGAAAATGTACCAGAACCAGTTATGACAAGACTCGACCATGAACTTAATTCAATTATAAAAAATGGTTACTCTGTTATGTATATAATTGCACAGAAATTAGTGTGGAAGTCTGTTGAGGATGGATATCTTGTAGGTTCCAGAGGATCTGTTGGTTCATCCTTTGTTGCAACAATGTCTGGTATAACAGAGGTTAACCCGCTTCCTGCACATTATTATTGTGAGAAGTGCCATTACTCTGACTTTGACTCAGAGGAAGTAAAAAAGTATTCCGGAAGTTCAGGCTGCGATATGCCAGACAAGGTATGTCCTGTTTGCGGAGCAAATCTTTGTAAAGACGGACATGATATACCATTTGAAACATTCCTTGGTTTCTATGGAGACAAGGAACCGGATATTGACCTTAACTTTTCAGGTGAGTACCAGGCAAAGGCCCATGCCTATACTGAGGTTATATTTGGTTCAGGCCAGACCTTCAGAGCAGGTACCATAGGTGGTGTAGCAGAAAAAACAGCCTATGGATATGTTAAGGGATATTTTGCTGACAGAGATATAATTAAAAGAAGCTGTGAGATTGAAAGAATATCACAGGGGTGTGTTGGTGTTAAGAGAACCACAGGACAGCATCCTGGAGGAATCGTAGTTCTTCCTATAGGTGAAGAGATTTATACATTTACACCAGTTCAGCGTCCTGCAAATGATATGACAACAACTACTGTAACAACACACTTTGATTACCACTCAATTGATCACAACTTGTTAAAACTTGATATACTTGGACACGACGATCCTACCATGATAAGAATGCTTGAGGATATAACTGGTATAGATGCTACAACAGTTCCTCTTGATGAGCAGAAGGTATTATCCCTTTTTGCCGATACAAGTGCCCTTAATCTTGTTAATGGAGAACTTATGGACTGTGACCTTGGTTCTTTAGGAGTACCTGAGTTTGGAACTGAATTTGTTATGCAGATGTTAAGGGACACAAAACCAAAGAACTTTTCAGACCTGGTAAGAATATCAGGATTATCCCATGGTACAGATGTGTGGCTTAATAATGCCCAGTATTATATTGCCAAAGGAGACTGTACTCTTTCTACAGCCATTTGTACAAGAGATGATATTATGATTTATCTTATACATATGGGAGTTGAGAATGGTCTTGCATTTAAGATAATGGAAAGCGTAAGAAAAGGTAAAGGACTTCAGCCTCATATGGAGGAAGCAATGAGGGAAGCAAATGTACCAGAGTGGTATATTGAATCATGTAAAAAGATTAAGTATATGTTCCCTAAAGCCCATGCGGCAGCTTACGTTATGATGGCCTTTAGAATAGCTTATTTTAAAGTATATTATCCATTAGCATATTATGCAGCATTTTTCAGTATAAGAGCAAAGGCATTTAACTATGAACTTATGTGTATGGGGCAGGAACAATTAGAAAAAACAATGAATGATTATAAAAAACGTGCCCAGGATCCTAATCCGGAAAGAAAACTTTCTAATAAAGAAGAAGATTCTTTTTCGGATATGAGAATTGTTCAGGAAATGTACTGCAGAGGCTTTGAATTTATGCCGATTGATTTAAAGGTTGTTAAAGCAAGACATTTTCAGATTATAGATGGAAAACTGATGCCAGCTTTAAGTTCCATTGACGGACTTGGAGACAAGGCGGCAGATTCTATAGTTGAAGGTGTCAAGTATGGAGATTTCTTATCTAAGGATGATTTTAAACAAAGATGCAAGGTATCTTCTACTGTTTGTGATACTTTAGCAAGACTTGGACTGTTAGGTGATTTGCCAGAGTCAAATCAGATTTCACTTATGGACATGTTTGATCTTGGTTAATGGAGGATTTTATGAATCAATGGGAATATCTTGGAATTAAGAAAACCAAAGATATGGATGTTATAAATACTGCTTATAGAGAACTGCTTAAGAAAACTAATCCCGAAGATGATCAGAAAGAATTCATGAAGTTAAGAAAAGCATATGAAGATGCTGTTTCTTATGCAAAGGAAAGTGAAGGGCAAGGCGAAGAAAAGATAAACTTTAATTATATCAGCCATTTTCAGGAAATCTATGATGATTTTGAAAAAAGAGTAGATACTTCCTGCTGGGAAAAGGCTTTTGAAAATGAAGTATTTACTAATCTTGATACTTCGGCTGATGCAAGAATTGAAGCCATAAAGTTTTTTATGCTGAACCCTAATCTTCCTGATGAAGTATGGGATTTGATTGATGATGAATTTAATATAAGTGATGACAGCGAGGAACTTACGGAAGAACTTGGCAAGGAAATGTACGATACTCTTTTATTCCTTATTAACATGGAGCGTATAGATTATAGGAAGTTTAATCTTTATGCAGATGTTGATTTTGATGAATATATAGACTTATTATTTGACCTTAGCAAAACTTCCATGAGAAAAAATGAAGAGGAATTTTTGAAAGTTCTCGAAAAAATGGAGGATATGGGAGATGTTCATCCATTTACAAAAGAAGTTAAAATAAGCTACTGCATTTATAAGGAAAGATATGAAGAGGCATATGAGCTTGCAACTGAATTATATGATGAGTTTGATGATGTTCATTATGAACTTCTTCTTGCACATATAAGTTATTACTATGTAAAATCTGAAAAAGAAGTTGCAAAGAGTTTATACAAAGAACTTATAGAAAAAAATCCAGATAATAATAATGCCCGTATGACATTAGGGTATATTTATGTGGATGAAGGCGAGTATCATCTTGCATATGAGATGTTTGAAAAACTTCCTTCTTTTCTAAAAAGTACAGATGCAGAATATACAGAAAAATACGAACTTGTATGTGACAAGATATTAGAGGAATTTGAAAATAATATTAATAATGGAGTTAATTATTCCATTGAAGAGAAGATTGATAAAGGCTTATTGTATATTGAAAGAAAGTATATAAATAAAGCAATAGAGCTGATTGACAGTATAGATAGAGAAGAGTCCCCATTGCAGTATTATAAATATGTCCTCAAATGTTATTATGCAGACAAAAAGGTGGATTTATTTATTAAATACTTTGATGAATTTTTTGACTATTTAAGTAATCTTAATGATGAAAGCATCAGTGAAGTAAATAATTGTTATTACTATATGGCAAATCTTTCAAGCCAGTTAGAGCTGTATGAAAGAGGATATAAGGCAATTGAAACAGTATTTTCAGGTAATAGCAAGGACAAGAATAAGGATGAGTTTATTGATATAAAGGCAGAACTTTTATATAACCTTAAAAGATTTAGTGACCTTGAAAAGTTCCTTAACAGTTTATCAAATAAGAACTGCGGAGAATTTTCAAAGGTATTCTATAGAACTAAAATTTTTGCAAAAAGAAATGATTTCTTATCTGCATTTGAAGTTATAAAAAGAAGTCCGAAAAGCTGTAACAGCCTGTATGAAATTAATGTTTTAAAAATATATTGTGCAATTAAGTCCCATAATTATGATTATGCTGCTTCTATTATTGATTATCTTAATCTTGGGGGCAACATACTTGATACAATAAAGGACTTTATAGAGCATTTGCTTGAATATGAAAGACTTTTTGATGCATTTATAGAACATGCTAATGATTATAAAAAATATGAAGAATCTGCAAGGTTCTTTTGTGAGTTTGCAGATAATTTTGAAGAATTAAAGGATAAAAATAAATTTGAATATTTAAAAATAAGGATACTTATAGATAAAGAAGATGCTTATTATCAGGCTGCAGAGGCCTGCTATAAGTTTAAAGACTATGATAAAGCATATAGTTATGCTAAAACAGCCTTTTTAAATGAACAGGAAAGCATAAGATGCCAGCATGTAATGGCGGATGTTTTATATGAAAAGGAATGCTATAAAGAAGCTAAGGAAATGTTTTTAAAGGTATATGAATATGATCATAATGATGTCAGCGTTATTCATAAGATTGCAGTAAGTTATGAAGAAGAATATGATTATGATAATGCATTAAAGTATTATGACCTTGTAATCAAAAAATATCCTGGCTCCATGACATATTCAAACAGAGGTCTTTTGTATATGCAATTGGATCAGTTTGAAAAAGCAAGGGAAGATTTTTTTAGAGCAATGGAAATTGAACCTAACATTTACATTTATAACAATATAGGTGTCACATATCAGTTAGAAGATAATTATGATGAGGCATTAAAGTATTTTAAACTTGCAGTTGATAACTTTGATGAAGAAGTATCACCTCTTCCATACAGAAATATGGCAGCTATTTATTTAAGACTTAAGGATTATGATAAGGCTGTTGAATGTTATAACTGCAATATAAAAATATTTAACAGACCATTTGATTTTGAAGAAACAGCAAGAGCTTATTATATGGCACAGAAGTATAAAGAGTCAGTTGAAGCATATACAAGAAGATGTAAATGTCTTGATAAAAATGATTTTAGAACAAAGATTGAACTTTATACCTGGGTTGCAAAGTGTAATTTAAGTATAGGTGCGGAAAAGACTGCTTTAAAGTATTATATGATGGCTATTAGTGAGTGCAGAAATAATAAGTATATTTATGAAGATGCTTTTTGTGAACTTGCTGATTTGTATGCCATAAAGAATATGTACGAAGAGGCTGCTAAGTATTATTCATATGTGGCGGATAGTGATATATCTGTAATGAACCGTGCACAGTATGCTTATATACTTAAGAAACTTAATAAAAATACAGAATTTGATAAACAAATTTTAAGAGCACTTAATAAAGCCCTGAGTTTTGACGAAAGAGATAAAAGATACCTTGCATTTCATTATAAAGATGCAGCATTTTGTTATATTGTTTTAAATGATTATGAAAATGCCAGAAAGTATCTTAAGATGGCTCTTGAAGTCAGAAAATGTAATACCTGCGAGTTCTCTAAGTGCGCAGATGCATGCGGAGGTATGGCAATGCTTTTTGAGGCTGAAGAAAATTATGCTATGGCTGCAGCGTATTATAAAGAGGCTTTAGCCCTTGACCAGAGTGATATCAGATATATCATTGGTTATAAACGAGTAATGGAAAAATTAACAAAAGGAAATAATTCAAATGAAAAGAAATTACAATAAAAAATATAATACTATAGAGGGGAAGACAAGAAGATGTTAATTGGAATTGATTTAGGAACAACTAACAGTTTAGTGGCGTATTTTACAGGTGACGGAACAGAGATAATTCCAAACAGATTAGGTGAGAGACTGACACCTTCTGTGGTAAGTATTTCAGAAGATGGTACTGTTTATGTGGGAAAAAGCGGCAAGGAAAGAATGTTAACAAAGCCAGATGAAACAGTTGAACTGTTTAAGAGAAGCATGGGTACTGACAGAGAGTATAATATTCATGGAAAAACGTACAAAGCCGAGGATATTGCATCTTTAGTACTTAGAACTTTAAAGGAAGATGCCCAGAACTATCTTAAAACAACAATTGAAGAAGCTGTTATAAGTGTACCAGCGTATTTTAACAATACACAGCGTGAGGCAACTAAGAAAGCAGGAGAGCTTGCTGGCTTAAAGGTTGAAAGAATTGTAAGCGAACCTACAGCGGCTGCCATTTCATATGGTCTTCATAAAAGAACTTCAAATACAAAATACCTTGTATTTGATTTAGGAGGAGGAACATTTGACGTATCAATTCTTGAAATGAATGATACAATTATGGAGGTAAGAGCTGTTGCCGGAGACAATTTCTTAGGGGGAGAAGACTTTACGGATGTTTTAATTAGAATGTTTTTAAACAAATATGATATTCATGATGATGACTGGGATTTAAAAACAATTAATTATGTTAAGAAACAGGCTGAAAAGTGTAAACTTGGTTTTTCTGATTCAAAGGTTTCAACACTTAAGTTAAGACTTAATGATACAGAATATGAATATGAGATAGACATTGATGAATATGAAAGAGCATGTCAGTTGCTGCTTTCAAGAATAAAGAAACCTATAGAAAGAAGTTTAAAGGATGCAAAGGTTAAACTTTCCGATATAGATGAGGTTATTCTTGTTGGTGGTGCAACAAAGCTTTCTATAGTTAAGAAGTTTGTAAGCAAGCTGTTTTCAAGACTTCCTAATGTTGAAATTAACCCTGATGAGGTTGTGGCAAGGGGTGTTGCAATACATGCAGCCATGAAGGAACGTAATGAGGCAATAAGAGAAATAGTTCTTACAGATGTATGCCCATTTTCCCTTGGTACAGAGGTTGTGCCAGATGGAATAAACAAAAAAGACTATGGACAGTTTCTTCCTATCATTGAGAGAAATACTGTTATTCCTGTAAGCAGAACTCAGACGCTTTATACAGCTACAGACGGTCAGGAGAGAATAAGAGTTCGTATTCTTCAGGGGGAAAGCAGAATTGCAAAGAATAACATATTCTTAGGTGATATCTGCATGAAGGTTCCAGCAAAGCCTGCGGGGGCAGAATCTGTAGATGTAACATATACTTATGATGTTAATTCTATCCTTGAGGTGGTAGTTAAGGTTAACTCCACTGGAAAGGTAAAGAAGATGTACATAAAGAAAGGAACAGAGGAAATAGAAGAAAAGGAAATTGAACAGAGATTTGAAGAGTTAAGTTTCCTTAAGATTCTTCCAAAGGATGAGGAAATTAATAAAACAGTTTTATTCAGAGCTGAAAGATTATATGAGGAACTTCTTGGGGAAGAGAGACATGAAATGGCACTTCATATAAGCGCATTTGAAAATGCTCTTGAAACTCAGGACAAGCAGATTGTTGAGGAGGAAAGAAAACGAATCACAATTTATCTGGATTATATTGAAAATTCAGAAAATTAGAAGGAGGCATGAGTGTCAATAACCCACGACTAAAGTCGCGGGCTTGCATGAAAGTTGCTACACAGTGACTGCAGGTCTGGTATTGACTAGCCTAAGTACTTTAAGTACTACGTTAAGAGAGAATATATAGTTACCTACGGATATTTAGCCTAGTCTGTAGCTCTAAGGTCTGTGATTAAACAATCCTGCTGGGTAGGGATAGTGTTGCAGATATAAAAACCTCTCATTAACATTGGCGAAGGATACATTACAGATATTTATATATCTGAGTTATGTGATTTAGTTCACAAGAAAAAGGAGGTGCCTGTTATGGTATATATACTTAATCAGGATGGACAGCCAATTATGCCGACTAACAGGCATGGTAAAGTAAGACATCTTTTAAAGGATGGAAAAGCAAAAGTAATTAAC
>JAILNW010000140.1 GCA_024691145.1 Lachnospiraceae bacterium | reverse complement strand
GGTTATAAAGACAAGTATTTTTAATACTGCATATGTATTATTCAGAAAGGTGAAAGCGACGTATGAATGAAAAACTACAGGGATATATTGATTGGATTCAATATGATGAGTTAATTTCTCAGGTAAATAATTATCCGCATAAATTGCTGGGAAGTCATGAGGTGGATGGACATCAGATTATAGCTGCATACAGACCAGATGCAGAATATGTTAAAGTTACAGATCTTAACAACGAAAATCCTAATTATATGGATAGAGTAGATGATAATGGTTTTTTCGCATTGTACTTAGATAAGAAAGTATATGATGAATACTTGCTGGAAATTAAGTATCCGGACGGTACAATTATTAACATAAGAGATCCATATTCATTTGAGCCTGTTATTTCAACTATGGATTTATATTTGTTTGCAGAAAGCAATCATTATGAAATCTATAAGAAACTGGGAGCTCATCCTATGGTTGTTGATGGCGTTGAAGGAACACTTTTTTCAGTGTGGGCGCCTAATGCAAGAAGGGTGTGTGTAGTTGGAGATTTCAACCTGTGGGATGGAAGAGTTCATCCTATGAGATTACTTAATGAGTCAGGAGTATATGAATTATTCATACCAGGTGTTAAAGAAGGAGCTATATATAAATTCCTTATCAGAACTCGTTCTGGTGAGATGCTTTATAAGACAGATCCATATGGAAACTGTCAGGAACTTAGACCAAACAACGCTTCAGTTGTTGTAGATATTGATAAGTATAACTGGAAAGATACTAAGTGGATAGAGAAGAGACAGAATACTGACCGTATGCAATGCCGAAAAGAAGCTATGTCAATATATGAGATTCACCTTGGTTCATGGAAGAAGAATTATGATGAATCTCCTGAAAGTGGATTTATGAACTATAGAGAGATAGCCGATCAGTTAGCTGACTATCTTGTTGATATGGGATATACACATGTTGAACTTATGGGTATTGCAGAGCATCCATTTGACGGATCATGGGGCTATCAGGTTACAGGTTATTATGCACCTACAAGAAGATATGGCATGCCAGAGGATTTCATGTATTTCGTTGATAAGATGCATGAGAATGGAATATCTGTTATACTTGACTGGGTACCAGCACATTTTCCAAAGGATGCTAACGGACTTGGAAGATTTGACGGAGTGCCACTATATGAACATCCAGATACAAGAAAGGGCGAGCATCCTCACTGGGGTACTTATGTATTCAATTATGAGAAGACAGAGGTTGCAAACTTCCTTCTTGCCAATGCTTTATTCTGGATTGAGAAGTTCCATATAGATGGACTTAGAGTTGATGCTGTTGCATCTATGCTTTATCTTGATTATGGAAGAGATAACGGACAGTGGGTTCCTAATAAGTTTGGCGGTAAGGAGAATCTTGAGGTTATTGCATTCCTGCAGCACCTTAACAAGGTTATAAGCGAGAGAGTGCCAGGAGCCATGATGATTGCAGAAGAGTCAACTGCATGGGCTGGTGTAACTTCACCTGTTGAACTTGACGGACTTGGATTTACATTTAAATGGAACATGGGATGGATGAATGATTTCCTTGAATATATGAAACTTGATCCATACTTTAGAAAGCCAAACCACAACAAGCTTACATTTAGTATGATGTATGCTTATAGTGAGAACTTCATTCAGGTATTATCTCATGATGAGGTTGTTCATGGCAAGTGTTCTATGATACAGAAGATGCCTGGTCTTTATGATGATAAGTTTGCCAACCTTAAGGTAGGATACGGATTTATGTTCGGTCATCCAGGAAAGAAACTTTTATTCATGGGACAGGATTTTGGACAGTGGCAGGAGTGGTCAGAAGAGAGAAGTCTTGACTGGCACCTTCTTGGAGAAGAAAAACATGCTAAGTTAAAGGATTATGTGAAGGCACTTAATCATATGTATCAGAAATATCCAGCTATGTATGTTAATGATTATGATCCTATCGGTTTTGAATGGATGGATTGTGATAACTCAGAGGACAGCGTTGTTGCATTTGTTAGAAGAGGAGAGACTAAGAAGAATCAGCTTTTATTCATTTGTAACTTTACTCCTATCTGGAGAGAAGAGTACAGAGTGGCAGTTCCTTGCAAAGGAAAGTTCACTGAAGTTCTTAACTCAGATGCAACTGAGTTTGGAGGATATGGCTGTACATACAGTGAGCCATTAACAGCAGAAGAAGTTCCATGTAATGGCAAGGATTATTCACTTGTTGTGAAGATTCCTCCTTTGTCAACAATGGTATTTAAGTTTGATTACGTAGAGAAAAAGGCAGTTAAGAAAAAAGATTAAAAATGTAATATTTCTATCTTAGAAAGATATGTGAGCCAGAAGATAATCTTCTGGCTCAATTTAAAATCATATCTTTCCACTTTTTCCTTTGAATTCTAATTTACCTAATAGAGGTCGTAGTTCAAATCTCATTTATAGGAGGGCACAGAATTAAGGCTTTCGATACAGCCCCAGCATAATTCTGCTTTCTCTTAATGTTTTTGAAGAGTCATAATCGTATTCTATTGTCTGTATATTTAAATCTTTATAGTGTTTATGAATACTGTTAATAATGCCTCTTTCGCATACATGGCTTACCAGGCATCCAAAAGGATGCAGAACCAGGATATTGGTGTAACCTTTTTTTGCAAGGTCTGCTATTTCTGCACATACAAGCCAGCCGTCTCCGCAGTTGCAGTTTTCGTTTAGTATAGGCATGGCAAGTCCTTTAATTGTATCAAAGTCAGCATCGGAAGTGTATCTGTCAGTGTCATTAAGCACTTGGTTAATGTCTTTTTGTGTGGACTTAAGGTATTTAAGGACAAACTCATAGCCCTTAAGAAGAACCTTTGACTTACCTCTTAATTTGTGATTATTCATTTCGCTGTCCACGATGTATATTATATAATTAATAAAGCCAATCATTCTGTAGTCGCAGTTTTGTTCCACAAGAAAATCCTCAAGGTGGCTGTTACCGATAGGAGAGAATTTTATGTATATTTCTCCTACAATACCTACTTTGGTTTTTTTATTTTCTTTTATTTCTATTTTGGAAAAATCATCTATTATTTCTTTATATCTCTTCTTTCTTGCTGATTTTGAAATGTTTTTTCCGTGTTTAATATCGTTAGATAAGATGGCAATCCATTTGGAATGGCAGGCTTTTGCGTCACCTTCTTTAGCTTCCATGCCTCTTGTCTGCTGATAAAGTGTCATAAGAAGATCCCCATAGCATACCGCAGCTATAGCAGAAAACAGTAGTTTTGGGGTTATTGTAAAGCCTTCATGTTTTTCTTCTCCGAAGGCATTAAGGGAGATTACAGGGATGTTATCATAACCGGCTTTTTTTAGCGCATGTATTATAGAATTATAGTAGTTACCTGCTCTGCAGGCTCCGCCAGTTTGTGGTTCCATAAATGCTATGGAGTCTTTTGGATATATGCCTTCTTCTACTACTCCAAGCATTTGTCCAAGAATAAGCATGGCAGGAAGACAATAATCACCGCTTATATATTTTAATGCATACTCTGGCTGATTATTAAGCTCTGGCAGTACCTTTAGTTTGTAACCAGAAAACTCGAATGCAGCAATAAGTAAATCATTAATATAATGAAGCATGTCTGGTAACAGAATGGTATGGGTTTTTTTCATTTTTTTTGTAAATTCTGCTTTATAAAATTTATCATTCATAATACAACATCCCTTGCGAAAAACTTTAATTCTATTATAGCATCACAAGGAAGGTTAAACAACTTTTGAGTTTTGAAAAACATGGATACGATATATATTTGACTTTTGTAATTGTTTTGTAACCCTATTTAGAGTATAATGGAGAGTGTATAGATTTTATTAATTGGAGGTTTCGTTTTTTATGGCAGAACAAATAAGTTTATGGTTTCAGGAGAATTTACACATTGCACCAATATGGATTATATTCATTATATCCATGATACCTATTGTGGAACTTAGAGGAGCGTTGCTTGTTGCCGGACCTTTATTTAGTATTCCTATGTGGCAGGCTGTTTTAGTATGTATTATTGGGAATATGATACCTGTTCCATTTATTCTTAAGTTTATTACACCAATTTTTGCATGGATGAAGACAACTAAACTTTTCAGACCTATGGTTGAAAAGCTTGAGAAGAAGTCCATGGGCAAGAGCGATAAGATACAAAAGTACGAGTTTACAGGATTATTGTTATTTGTAGGTATTCCACTTCCTGGTACAGGAGCATGGACTGGTTCACTTATTGCATCTCTTCTTGAAGTTGATTTTAAGAAGGCTTTATTAGCAGTATTTTGTGGTATTTGTCTTGCTTCAGTTATTATGTGCATAATTTCATATGGTTTACCGGCGTTAGTGGCACTATTCTAGTAAGATAGTTGTTTAGGGGGAAATTAGATATGCGAATTAAGAGAAGTCTGTTATTGATGGTATTAATAATGATGTGTGCATTATCTGGTTGTAAGAACAAAAACGGGAAGGATAAGTTTGTTGGTATTTGGATAACTTGGGAAGACTCTATGCAGTTCAGAGCAGACAGTTTTGTATCCAACAGATATTTAAGCAATGGCTATAATGTGGATTGTTCTGCAAGCGATAGCGGATTATATATATTTAATTATATAGAATATGCAGATGGCAAGATTAAGGACAGAGTTACTATAGCAAGTGATGAACTTGAAGTTACTCAGACAGAGTATAAGGATGATAAGATTTATAATACTGCTACATTAACAAGAAGCAGTTCGTTTCCTGACAAGTTATATTTTTATAAGATAAAGGAAAAGGCTGATGGTACAGTTTATGTAGAGGAGAATAGTAAAGAGGCTTATAGTTCACAGAAGGGTGTTGAACAGACAAAGAAGTTTAATAATGATTCTTACAATATTGAACTTACTTTTACTGACAAGAATACTCTTACAAGTATGGAAGTTATTGAGACTAATGAGTCAGGAGAAGTTGTAAGAAGCCAGACGCTTAACAACTATGAACTTCCTTCAGAGTATACACTTGAAGAGGGAGCTTCATATGTAACAATTAATGAAAAGTATGAAGACAGCAACGGCAGTGAAGTTAATGATAGTAAGTATCTTGTATTTAATTCTAATGTTTCAGAGAATATATATGACTGCACTGTATCTCAGAATGGATTATGTTATAATATG
>JAILNW010000118.1 GCA_024691145.1 Lachnospiraceae bacterium | reverse complement strand
CCAGTATTTATGCCTGTTGTAGATGATTATTTAAAAGGAATGCTTACAACTGTAATGTTACATAATGATATGTTAAAGGGAAATCCTTCTGCAAGTAATATAGCAGATATGTTAGCAGAGTATTATGTAACATTACAGTTGTAAGCATTCCTTTTAAATAATCATCTACAACAGGCATAAATACTGGTTTTCTTTCAATACCCGTTATCTTAACCATTTCAGGTATATGTTTATGATTAAGAGTAAGTCCATATATTCCAGGTGAATTAAGTTCATTTCTCTTATCTGCAGCCTCATAATCTGCTATCATCTTTTTTCCACCACCAGAATAACCTGTCAGAGAATAACAAGTAAGTGGATACTCCTTTGGTATAATGCCCATTCTTACAAGCGGAGCCACTGTACTTATAAATCCTGTTGCATGGCAGCCTGGATTTGCAATTCTTTTACTATTTTTTATAAGTTCTCTCTGTTCCTTACTAAGTTCAGGAAAACCATATGTCCAGTCATCGTTGGTTCTATGAGCAGTAGATGCATCAATTATACAAACATCTGGATTTTCAACAAGGGAAACAGCCTCTCTTGCCCCGTCATCTGGAAGACATAAGAACACAATATCCGCTGAATTAATAAACTTTCTTCTTTCATCCATATCATGTCTCTTATCTTCATCAATCTTCAGTACCTGAATATCATCTCTTTTTTCAAGTCTTTCATGAATTAACAACCCGGTTGTTCCACTTTGTCCGTCAATGTATACTTTAGCTTTCTTCATCACAATCTATCCTTTCATAATTAATGGGGACATTCACTGTCCCCATTTATCTTAATCTGTAAATGATTTAAGTAACTCCATCTGTTTCTTTGAATAAACATTCTTATCATTAAATGCAGCCTGTGCAACATACTTAACACTTCTTGAATTTGTTTCTGAAAAGTCAGCATAAACATTCTCTGTTGCTCCATTAGTATATGTTATACTAAGATATGCCCTTGCTGAAAATTTCTTTTCAAAATTATTACCAGTAATATTAGTAATAACTCCTGTAAACTCTCTATACGTATCTGTTACACTATACCATACTTTAGTAGGTATCTCCATATACTTAACTCCATCCTTGGCTAATAATTCCTTCGTAAATCTGTCTGTTGACTTAATACTATCAGATGCACATACAAGTGTTCCATATTCAAACGTTGTTGCATATTTGCTAATCTCATTATATGATGAAATATCTACTCTTGAAGAAAATCTAAGTCCTGTTGTACTCTTAAGCTTAATAGCTGCTCCATTAAGCATATAAAGTTTAATCGATACTTCTTCAAATACAGTATTACCTGTTGGCTTATACTCAGCTTTTGCTGGAAGAAATACATTGCCCTGGCTTGACTTTGCAACCCAGCCTGCGAATATACGTCCATCAGTTTTAACACTTTCCTTAAGTGTTATCTTGCCGCCTTTATCAACATACTGTGTATCGTATAAATCACCATTTCTTCTATAATAAGTAACCTTATACTGCTCTACTGGCTTTGCCGTCTTCTCAGGAGCTTTTGTTACCTCTGGAGCCTTTGTTGGTTCCTTCGTTGGCTCTTTTGTCTTTTTTGGTTCCTTCGTTGGCTCTTTTGTCTTTTTTGGTTCCTTAGTCGGAGTTTCAGTCACTTTAGGCTCTTTTGTTGGTACTGCTGTGACTTCCGGTTCCTTTGTCGGCTCCTTAGTCTTTTCTGGTGTTTTTGTTACTTCTGGTTCCTTTGTTGGTGCTTCTGTAACTTCTGGTTCTTTTGTTGGTGCTTCTGTAACTTCTGGTTCCTTTGTTGGTGCTTCTGTAACTTCTGGTTCCTTTGTTGGTTCAGATACAGCTGGCACCTCAGACTCTTCTATCTCTTTTTTAACATATTCCTTGTCAAACTCATCATCACTTGAGACTTCAACAATCTCTACGCCTTCAGTTAAGTTCTCATCTACGTTAATAAGTTTTTTATATGACTCTAGTGTTCCCTTTGGAACAAGAATAATTCCTTTCTCATCAATCTCATAAAATGCACCATTTCCCACCTCATTTAATGAAGTATTTCTAAGTCTGATATCAGTTAACTTATGGCAATCATAAAATGCATTTTCGCCTATTGACTTCACAGCATCATTGATGGTAATAGTTTCTAATGTATTACAATTTCTAAATGCACTTATACCTATACTGTCAATTCCTTTACCTAATGTAACTTTATCAAGTCCTTCGCATCCAAGAAATGCCCTGTCACAAATCATCTTTACATTATCTGAAAGTGTTATTTCTTTTAAAGATGTACATAAAGAAAATGCATCAACACCTATAATCTGTATATCATTTGGAATATCAATAATTTTAATATTCTTACAATTCTCAAATAAACCATCATTAATAATTGTTATGTCGCTTGAAAGAGCTACATCCTCTAAAACTTCACAATCTTTAAACGCATATGCACCTATTATAACAGTACTGTTAGGTATGTCTATACTCTTTAAACTTTTACATCTGTCAAATGCATATTGTCCAATAGTTTCAAGCCCTACTGGTAATGTAACAGTCTCAAGGTTTTTACAATCAGAAAATGCCATTGTGCTAATCTGTACAACACCTTCTGGAATGTTAACTTCTTTTAACGCACATCCTTCAAATGTATTCTCCTCAATCATAGTAATTGCTGAAGAAATCTTTACACTCTCAAGATTTTCACAATCAAAGAAGGCATATGACCCCATTTTCTCAACTGTATCAGGAATCACAATTTCTTTTAATCCCGTATTGGCAAATGCATATGACCCTATGCTCTTAACTGTCTCTGGTATCTCAATACTCTCGATATCAGATTGCTCCGAAAATGCCATGCTTCCTATGGAAGTTACGGTATTTCCATCTAAAATTTCTGGTATGCTTACCTTAGTCTCATCACCAGAATACTTAGTAATCTCTATGCCATCTTCTAATTCCTGATATGAGAACTTTTCTGCAGTAGCATGTATGTTAATAATTTCCCCCAGTAATGGCAAATCATCGCCTAATACCTGTACACAAAGCGCCAATACCATGACGCTTCCAAAACACGTTACAAACTTCTTCTTTCTTGACTTAATCAAAATAATATCCCCCTTGTACTATAAGGAGCAAGCTCTGATACCAAGATCAGCTACAGTATTATCGTATCAGTCTTTCTAAGCAAGTTTCCATATTAACACTCTTACTCCATAATTATCTTCTATTGTGATAACTGCCATTGTACCTTCAGAATTCATTCTGACACTAGTTCTATCCCCTGTTTTTACACTATTAAACCAACTAGCAGCATTATCACTTTCATAATTCTTCTCTGACTTTATTGCTTCAAATATACTGTCTGCCGACGCCATTACTGACTTATCAACCAATCCATTCTCTAAATTATATGATTTGGCATAAACACAATCATTATAATCAGCATCAGCCTTAATGATCACTTCAGATATTGCAGTAGTATCATTACAAATATCAAAAGTCGTAATCTCTTCTGCATTTTCAAGATTAATCTTAGTATACTCATCTGTTCCAAGTTTTGCATTATCATATACTTTAACAAGACCATCATTTGAATTTGCATTATAAACTAAAAACTTTCCTGTGCAGGCTTCAACAGAGTCTCCAGCAAAATCAATATCTTCTGCCTTCTTCTCTTTTTTGTCATACACACATGACTTGGCACTAAACTCAGGTTTAAATACATTAGTATTAATAATTATCTTAGATGCGTCTGATGATATCTTTGAAATATACATCTGTGCATCACCTTCATTAAGTCCCTCATCTGCAAGTTCTCTTACCTTTGTTGCTTTTCCTTCTTTTAAATCAAAAATACTTACACTCTTACCTTCTTTATCAGAAAATCCAAGTGTGCTGCCATCAAGGCTCATAATCATCTCAGTAGTTTCAATTTTGTTCTCTTTAGAAGAAAATACTTTTTTCAAATTCTTATCATATACAAAATACTCTGAAGCCTCACCATCCGCTTTACGTAAAAGCAGTGAGCCATTATCAGCGCAAAATGTAATCTCTGTTCCAGCCTCAATCTTTACTTCATTAACTGTCTTTCCACTAACAAAATCGTAGTCAACAAGTAGATTGCCGCCATCAGAAGTATAATCGATGACAATGTCATTATCAGAAATCAAACAAACTGGTGAATTAATACTATAACCTTCCTTAACAAAATCCCCATTAAGAATAAAGAGGCTAGAAGCATCATCTACCGGCTTACCCATTAGCCCGTAATCTGTCTCCTTTGCACCCTTCAGGCGGTCCACCAAAGTACAGCCTGTCAGATTAAATAAACTTACTGTTGTCATCCCCAAACATAAAACTCTACAAAAACTTCTCTTCATAAATTACCCACAAGTCCTTTCTTAAAAAATGTCCACATTTTTATTTTAGCAACTTAAAAATGGAAAGTCAATAAGGTAACAAAACATTTATCCACTATTAAAAAAAATTTTTTTGTGGATAACTTTATGTTTTTCACCATTATCATTATAGTGCATTTTATACGTCATTATTGTTCAATTTTGTATAAATTTGTGCATTTTTCAGAAAATTTACGAATTATTTCGAAATTTTTCGGCTATTCATATTTATTCATAGGTAAATTCATATAAAAAATTGTCAGAATACAAGATTTGCAACTGTGAAAGTGTTAGATTATATCTGAATTTATTCACTAATTTATCCACCAAAAGTGGATAAATTCTATGTTTTTCCATTTTTTTCTAGATTTCATGGGACTTATCAACCAAATTTTCATATTTATACACAATTTGTGGAAAGTTATTCATTTTTTTAGTAAATTTTCGCTAGAATTTCAAAAACGGTTACATTTCGGTTACATTTTCGTACTTTTATTACATTATTTTTTTGTTAATTAACAGCCATCAAAAAGGACATCATGTTTAAAACACAATGTCCTTAATTCTGCTGATTTATCTGTCACTCCATTTTTCCACTACTATAGTAATATCATTATTATCTGGCGAATATGAATATGACCTGTTGTATGTTACGTTGCTTCCGCTAATGTTATCAGAACCATTTGCCAGCTGTTCTCTAAAATCCCATGATCCTCTTGTTATCTTATATTCAAAACTAGATATATCATCCATTGGAATCTCAATGCTGTATGTACCATCTGAATTTCTTGTCATTTTGTATTTTTCATCATTAGGTTCCCATCCACTAAATGTTCCCGCTACAAATAAGTTATCCGTCTCAAATGTTCTTGCAGGTGGCTTGACAGTTATCTTTACTTTTCTTCCTTTTTCATAGAATTTAACAAACTTATTTTCATCCAAAGGAACACTATCTCCAAAATATTTAAATATTACACTCTTATAACCTCCAAGAACCAATTCCGTGCCTTTCTCATAAATTACATTATCAAGCAAATTAGTTGCATCAACCTGTAATCTAAACATCATATCCTCATTGGAGACATTATGAAGAACCAGCAATGCACTTCCATCAACCGCCCCCTTAACAGTATACGCAATTGTCTTATCCTTTATTCCAATTGTCTCATAAGCACCGTCTGCAAAAGTAGGATTTTCTTTTCTTAATTTCACAAATTTTCTATAATAATTAAGCACACTATCCTCATCATTATCCTGTTCCTCAACTGATATTCCATCGCTAGGTTTTGCATATTTAGATTCAATTCCATAGGCCGTTTCATAATTTACAACGCCTGCACCCATGCCTATCTTTGTCCATTCCATTGGTTCTCTAAGCATAGTAAGGGAATCTTCATACTTATTGGTTGCAAGTTCCTTCATTCCAATCTCATCGCCAAAATAAATTACAGGTATACCTGGAGATGTTAAAACCATAGCAGCCATCATCTTTAACTTATCCCAATATAATTCACCCATTACACCATTAGTTATTCTTGAAGCTACTCTGTCCTCAATTACATCAGAAGTATTTACCGAAAATACAAAATTATCATGTCCTTTTATATCTGTCTTAATATATTCCGAATAACACTTCATTCCATAATTATATTCTGATATATAATCATCTACGCTGTCATTTATCGAACCCACAAGTGCATCCTTATATGGATACTGTACAAATGCATTTAATGAAGCAGCATATGGTGACAGCAATCCATATTTATATGATGTAATACGTCCCATGACCATAACATCTGGATCAACATTATTTACGTATTTTGTAAAGTTTTTTAACCAATCATGAATAACACTCTCATCTTTATCTAATCGTTTACACTTATCAATTGCAAATCCATCAACACCCTTTTCAATCCAGAATTTTGCCACATCCTCAATTTTTTTTCTAAGCAAAGATGAAGAAAAATTCAAATTAGGATAAGAGGCACCATAATGTCCCCAATAATAAACATCCGAATTACTGATCTTATGATAATTATCTCCCATAACTCTAGACTGCTCGCCTCTATATAAATGATAATATTCCGCATACTCACTCAACGGATCTCTTATGGCTTCACTAAACCACATATTACTGTCCGCCGTAAAATTCACACTGAAATCAATCATGACCTTTATACCATTTTTATGACAGGTATCAATAAGATTCTCAAAATCATTCATGTTACCAAAAGACTCTTCAACATCATAGTAATCGATAACATCATATCCATCATTACTATTAGACTTCATGGCAGAAATCAGCCATAACTCATTAACACCTAAAGATTTAATGTAATCCATTTTTTCCACAATACCCTCAAAGTCACCTATTCCATCTCCGTCGCTATCATAAAAACTTCTTACATTTACCTGATATATAATACTGTCTTCCTTGCTAAAATCAGTTGCAATCTCAGTTGCAGATGCAGCTTTCTCTTTTAACAATTCTTCTTCACTATATGTTTTTTCATTACATCCACAAAGCATTGCCCCCAGACAAAATGCTAATAATAATGCCTTTCTTTTCATATTGCCCCTCCTCATCAGCAAGTTTCAATCCCAAAACTTACTTTAGATATCGCACCTAACTACTATAAAATACAAATAGTTATTCCAAAGTACAAACCTTGTAATAACTACTTTCTAGTAAAAACACATATTATTAGCAAAATCCGAAAACTAGTCGTTTTTACAGATCCACTTAAAATTCTTCCAAAGGCTGTTCCCCAAAACTAACCTTGTACTAATATTATACCTCAAAATGGAAACAATAGTCAATATTTATTGGATAATATTTACTTTTTTCCATATCTGTGACACAATTACTATATCAACTTCATCAAACCACTTGGTATATTCCTTTGCAAACATTTCATCCTGTCTTTTTTCAATTACACTCTCTGGATCTTTTTCATTTTCATCCACATTAATATCAACATCCATAGTAACAATATCGTATACTTTTTCGGTAAGATAATTATCATATACAATCTGTCTCACTTTTTCTCTTGTTATATCATACTTTTTAATATCCTCTTTTGTAAAATTTGTCATATAATTATGAACTTCATTTTCAATGTCAATCTGCTCACCAGGTTCTAATGAAACATTATTAATTTCAGCGCCATATGCCACAATCTTATGTTTAACAACCTGATTAAGTGCTTCTTCCTTAACAAAATCCTCAAATGTTTTATCGTCAGAAAATTTTATGTTCCACACCTCTTTGCCAAAAATATTCTCATACTTCTGTTTTTCATACAATAAGTATAACTGAATATCTTTGTACTCAATCAGTTCATCCTGTACATACAAAAGAGGTGCTTCATCACTAATGCCATCTTCTGTAATATAATCTTCAATATTAATCTTATTATGAACAATCTTTGACTTTGTTACACTGCTTATCTGTGTCTCATACTTTTTTGTGCATCCAGAACAAATAAGCACCAATGCTGCCATAAATACCATAAAGTATCTGCTATTTGTCTTCATCCCGCAATATCCTCCATAAAAAACTGTTCTCCCTCACATCATACAATTATAACCAATTCTTCCAATTTATTCAATACTTTATTTATTTCTTCAAATACAACGTCAGCTTTTATCGGAAGTGTTCCATTTCTCTTTAGTGTATAAACAAAGGCTGGCTTTTTATCCGGCATAAATTTCATCTTTACTCCAAAGGACTTTACAAATGGTGTAATATTATTAGCCTTTATATCAGCCTTTTCATATAATGTAAATGTTATTTTATCATTTTTGTATACAATTGATGTTATAAATAATGCATGTGCTTTCATCCTTATTGCTGCCACATTTAAAAGATTCTTAACCGATGCCGGTATATCGCCAAATCTGTCAATCATCTCATCTAATATATCCAGCTGCTCATCTTCGTTGCTAATCTGTGCAATTCGCTTGTACATATCAAGTTTCTGATTTTCATTTCTTATATATGTTGGTGGAATATATGCATCTATATCAAGCTCAATGGCTGTTTCATACTTATCCTTTTCTAAAACTTCACCTTTTAATTCCATTACAGCTTCATTAAGCATCTTACAATACATATCATATCCAACAGCCTCCATATGTCCATGCTGCTTTGCTCCTAAAAGATTTCCTGCGCCTCTTATTTCAAGGTCCTTCATGGCTATCTTAAATCCAGCACCAAGCTCTGTAAACTCTTTAATTGCACTAAGACGCTTCTGTGCTTCTTCACGCAGTATCTTATTTCTCTTATACATTAAAAATGCATAAGAAGTACGGTTTGAACGTCCAACACGTCCCCTCAACTGGTAAAGCTGGGATAATCCAAATTTATCAGCATCCTCTATTATCATAGTATTAACATTTGATATATCAAGTCCTGTTTCTACGATAGTTGTTGAAACAAGAACATCAATTTCACCATTTATAAAGCTGTACATAACATTTTCAAGTTCTCTCTCACTCATTTGTCCATGAGCAAATGCAACTTCAGCGTCAGGTACTAGCCTTTTTATGGTATTTGCAACTTCAACTATATTATTAACCCGATTGTATACATAATATACCTGTCCCTGCCTTGCAAGTTCTCTGTTAATGGCTTCTCTTATCATTTCTTCATTATATTCCAGAACATAAGTCTGTATTGGAAGTCTGTCAACAGGAGGTTCTTCAAGAACACTCATATCCCTTATTCCAACAAGACTCATATGAAGGGTTCTTGGAATAGGAGTAGCGGATAAAGTAAGAACATCAACATCGTTCTTTATCTGCTTTATTTTCTCCTTATGGGTAACGCCAAACCTCTGCTCCTCATCTATTATAAGAAGCCCCAGATTTTTAAATTGTATATCTTTAGACAATAATCTGTGGGTTCCTATTATTATATCCAGATTTCCATTTTTTAATCTTTCTATTGCTTCCTTTTGCTGCTTTGGTGTTCTGAATCTTGAAAGCATATCAACAGTCACAGGGAAATTCCTCATTCTCTGTGAAAATGTATTATAATGCTGTTGTGCAAGTATAGTAGTAGGCACCAAAAATGCAACCTGCTTCCCATCAAGTACTGCCTTAAATGCTGCTCGTATTGCAATCTCTGTTTTTCCATATCCAACATCGCCACAAATAAGTCGATCCATGATTCTTGCACTTTCCATGTCCTTCTTTGTATCATTTATGGCTTCAAGCTGATCATGAGTTTCTTCATATGGAAACATCTCTTCAAACTCCTGCTGCCATACATTATCTTTGCTAAATTCAAAACCTTTTTTAGACTGTCTTATGGCATAAAGTTCCACAAGTTCCTTTGCTATATCAAGTACAGCTTCTCTTACCCTGCTTTTAGTTTTCTTCCACTCCACAGAACCTAACTTATTAATCTTAGGTTTCTTGGCATCTGCACCTGCATATTTTTGTATCACATCAAGACCTGTAGCAAGTACATACAGGTTTCCATTATTAGCATATTCAATCTTAATATAATCCTTAATAACACCCTCTACTTCTATCTTTTCAAGTCCTCTGTACACCCCAACACCATGGTTCTCATGTACAACATAATCTCCAACATTAATATCTGTAAAGTTTTGAATTTTAGTACCAGAATAGGCCTTTTTCTTTCTTTTTTTCTTAGTTGCTCCAAATATATCTACATCAGATACTATGGCAAACTTTATAAATGGATAAATAAAGCCTTTTCTTAGATTTCCTGTTATTATTACAATTTCTCTTTCATTTACAGTACAATCCCTGTCTTCTTTATAATATGCATTAAGTCCTTCTTCGGTAAAATCCTCCACCAGTCTTTTGGCCCTGCTAACAGAGCTTGTTACAAGCACAACCCTGTAATTCATATCTTTCCAGGTCTTTAAGTCCTTTACAAGAAGTTCGAAGTTATTATTATATGGGCTTACACCCTTTACAGTTAAATCTATCTTTGTCTTTGGTGCCACATAATTAATCTTATAATCCAGCAAACTTGTAAATATAGTATTATTCTTAACGCACTTATGCATTACATCTTTATATCTGTATACAGCCTCTGCCTGTGTTGGAAGAATATATCCCTTTTCAAGTCTTCCTGCCATACCTTCAGAAAACTCATACTCTATGGCATTGGAACTTTCCTCTATTCTTGCTATTTCATTTATAATAAATAATGTACTGTCATTATTAAAGTAATCAAAAAATGAAACAGTATCTTTATAGAAGAACTTAACATAACTTTCTATGGAAATCTCTGAACCGAATTCCCCTACATTTTCTATAAATTCATTTATTATTGTATCGATTCTGTGGGCTTCTTCATTCTTCCTTTCAGCCCTTAATTTGCCTACATATTCTTCTTTTTCTTTTTTTATTTTTAACAATCCATTATCTAAGACGTCTTTTTCTAATATTATTTCCATTGCTGGATAAATCATTATACTATCAACATTTTCAACTGAACGCTGACTATCTATATCAAAGCTTCGTATTGTATCAATCTCATCATCCCAAAGTTCTATTCTGTATGGTGTTTCCTCTGTAAGCGGAAAAATATCTATAATTCCTCCTCTTATTGCATACTCTCCCTTTGTTTCTACCTGGGCTCTTCTCTGATATCCAAGACTTACCATATTTTTATTAAATGCTGTAACATCCAGTTCTTTTCCAACAGAAATCTCTATTACTTTTTCTTCTATGTATGATAAAGGAAGTACATGGTCCATGCCTGCTGCCAATGTAGTTATTATGATACTTTTCTTTCCTTCAATTATTCTTTTAAGTACAGCTATTATCTCTGATATAATAGCATTAGAGTGTACATCTGCACTGTAAAATATAAAGTCTTTTGCAGGATATATATACACATTACGATTATAAAGTTTATAATCCTCATACAATTCTCTTGCTTTTATCTCATCAGATACAATAATAACAGTATTATTGTAATTATCACTTAATGTGCCTGCAAGCTGTGCAATCTGACATTCGACACAGCCTGTTACCTGTACCGGTGTCTTCTTTTTCTTTAGTGCATCGCATATTGCTACATAATCTTCTAGCTCCTGCATTGGCTGTTTTAGTAAATCCACGTTCAATCCTCCCTTCAGAAAATCCTTTATTGATTAATTGTGTCTGTTCATGGCATACTCTACATCGTGAAGAATAATATCACTTACTGCCTCTGTTGCTTCACTAATTGCATCTCTTATTAATGGCTCTGTTTCCTTTGGAAATCTGCTAAGAACATAATCTGCAAGGTCCCATTCTTTTGGTTTCTCACCTACTCCCACTTTTATGCGGGTAAATTCCTGTGTTCCAAGGCATGATATAATGCTTTTTATTCCATTATGTCCTCCGGCACTTCCTTTTTTTCTGATTCTTATCTTGCCTGGTTCTAAACTTATATCATCATATATAACTATAAGTTCATGTGGCTCAATCTTATAATAATTCACAAGCTGTACTATACTTTCTCCACTTAAATTCATATATGTGAGTGGCTTAGCAAGAAGCACCTTCTGTCCCTCTATAAATCCCTTTCCACAAAGAGCCTTATGCTCAGCAATATTAATATTTATCTTATATTTATCAGCAATTCCTGTTATTGTATCAAAACCAATGTTGTGACGTGTTGCCACATACTTATCTCCAGGATTGCCAAGTCCTACTATAATATACATAACTTAACCTCCATTTATCCTTTCCTTAAAATGATATGCTATTTTTAAAGAATAGTCAACTAGAAAAACCTCGCAGTATTTTGCGAGGTTTATTGTGCTACTCTAAATATTGTATGTCATTTACAATATTTATATATGGATAATATGTAACCTTTATAGGTTTATTCGAATTCCTTAATTCTTTATACATGGACTTAGTTACTTCAATACTAATTGTTTCATTACCTGAATTAACTTTAAGCAATAATCTGTCTCTTGAAAGAAAAACCATACTTCGCTCTACAGAATAATTATTTGAAGTTATTTCTTTTGTATCTCCCCCTAATGCCTTAATCCCATTATAACTAAGATATATAAGTAGTATTATAGCTAAAAATGATATGCCACACACAAATACGAGGTCCTTTTTTGTCTTGGCATCAGGTTTTCTATTAGAAAATAAAATAAAAATCACAATTAATGCAAAGAATACCGCTCCCCCTCCAGTTTTCATCAAAGTTAATATTACTCCCGTTTTTCCAGGTTTTAAAGGTGTATAGATACCAACAAGCATTACTATCATGGAAATAAAAATCAGCGCTAAAAAAATGTATATTGGTGTATCTTTCTTTGTACTCTCACTAATTATAGGCTTATTAGATAAAGCATTCCTGCTATCTAACATTTGTTTTAAAATCTCTGCCACGTTATCATGTACTATTGTAACAAAATTATTGTCCTTTTGTGATTTTACTAAATACAATCCATTTCCACCCTTATAAATAACATTTGATTCTGTTTTTCCTATGCAGGAACTTTCTTTACATTCTAAATTAACACAATCACTATTATCAACTGTTGATTCTATGCACTTACCTATAAGTTCCTGTTCAATCTTTAAAGAATCACACAACTTGGCAATTTTTTTATTATCTGAATTATTATAATATTTTATTAACTTTCCTAGTTTATTTACTTTCATGGAAATATTAAATTTACATTCAATATCTTCAATATAGCTCTCTAGCTCTAATCTCTTTATTAAAACAGTTATATCATTCTTATCATCATAATAAAAACTAAACTCTTTACTGCTTTTGTCAAACACAATAGATATTATATC
>JAILNW010000094.1 GCA_024691145.1 Lachnospiraceae bacterium | reverse complement strand
AAGACCAATTACTCATGTATATAAGTAATGACTCTGAAGATAACATTTTTGAAGTAGCTTATTACAAGTATAATAGTAAAGAGGGCACTTATACTAAGGATTATACGATATTTCGAGATAGAAGTACTAATAAAAATGCTGTTTCTAAAGCTATTTATAGTGAAGAAAATAATATGTTATATGTGGAAGTTGAGGATGAAGAAAGTTCTGAGACATATATTTATTATCACAGTTTAGATAGTGGAGAAACACATGCATTGCGGATTACAGATTGTTTTTGGGGTAAAGATGGAAATATGCAATTTATAAATAAAGATATGGTAGCATATTATAATAAGACCTATTTCTTATATTTTGGTAAAAAAACCAATGGAGCAACAATTTATGATTCAAGAGACTTCGTTAAAAAAGACGACTTTGAAATAAAAATGATTGATGTTAATGATAATATGGTAGATATTTATGTGGATTCAAGTGATGATGAAGGTGCTTATGACTACATTTACAGAGTTGACATTGAAAAATATCAGCTAATGTCAGAGCAGAAACTAATAAAATCAAATTATGCATGCTTACAAGGGAAATATGTAATATTTGAAGAAAATGGAAAATATTACATGGAAAATAGAGAAACATTATCAGATAAGAGAGAAATACCATGTACAGAGGATTTGAAGATAAATGATGTTAATGTAATACAGAATTATCTTTTTGCAGCATCAGGAAAGAGTATATATAGGATAGATTTAAAAACTGAAGAAAGAGAAAAAGTTTATGAATATGATAAAACAGATATAACATGTTTAAGCAGTCAGTTACATATTATAGATTATAAGCACGGATTTGTTATTGGTAAAAAAATTAAAGAAGATAAAAAAGCAAAATCAGGGAGTCGTGTTGAATATGATAAGTTAATCTGGTTTGATTATAGTTCCTGAACAGTAACAATTGTGAACATATTGTGCCAATTTAACATCTTGACTTTATAGAGTATAAAGTATATTATTATTGTGGTAAGTTTTTTACTTTACTGCGGAGGTTTTTTGATTTTGAGGAGGATTTTTTTATGAAGAAAAAGCTAGATGATGTGAAGGTTCAGATTGTTCTTGATGATGACAGTGAATCTACGAAAAAACATGTAAAGATAATAATAATACTTATACTTATAATATTGGCACTGCTTGCTGCAGGATATTGTTATTTCTATTTTACAAAGATTAATAAAAAACAGGAAGAAGAGGTTAACAGTATATCTAAGATTGCAGCAGAGCCTAAGCTTATTAAAGTAATCAAGATGGGTGAACTTAATACATACCAGGTTGATTATGATGGAGTTGTAACTGTATACAGTAACAGCAAGAAGAAAGATAAAAAAGAAGTAGCATATTATGTAGCATATAATGCACAGATAAAAGCAGGAATCGATACAGAGAAGGTAAAACTTGATGTGGATGACGAGAATCATAAGGTTATTATTACTTTGCCAGAGGTAGAGATAGAAGATAATGTTAATGTTGATATTACTACACTTAAATACATGTTTATTGATGAAGATGCTAATGATAAGACAGTATCACAGGAAGCATATAAGGCATGTATTAATGATGCTAAAAAAGAAGCTAACAAAGACAAGAATATTAAGAAATATGCAAAAGAAAATGTTGAAAATAGCATAAGAGCATCAATCGGATTATTACTTGAACAGCAGGAAGAACCATATACTCTTGAATTCAAGTATGAAAAGGGGGATAAGTAGTATGAAGAAGAAAATTATGGCAGGATTATTATGCACAATGGCTTTATTATCACTATCAGCATGTAAAAAAGAAGAACAAAAGACAGTGAATCAGACACATATAAAGACATCATCAGCTGTTACACTTGATAATGTAAAGAATATATGTGAACTTGCAACTATGAAATGTTATTATCATAATGTTGCAGAAAGTACTAATGAAAAGAAGATTTTGTTTGTTGACCTTAGCAGCAATCTGTGGATAGAGTATGATGGAGAGGTTGTTATAGGTGTTGACGCAAAGGATATTGAGATGGGTGTCAGTGGCAATATTGTAACAATCAACATGCCAGAGGCTAAGATTTTAAGCTATAAGGTTGATGAAAAGTCACTTACTAAGAGTTCATATTATTCAGACAGCTCAAAGTTTCTTAGTAATGATGTTGATGCTGCAGATCAGACAAAGGCATTTGAAGCAGCTCAGAAAAAGATGCTTGATAAAGCTAAGACTAATAAAGAATTATTTACAAAATCAAGAGAAAGAGCTATGGAATTAATAGAGAATTATGTGCTTGGAGTAGGAGAATTAGTAGGAAAGAATTACGAGATAGTATGGGTTGATAAGGATGCCCCTGCAACAAGCAAGCCTAGTAAATAAGGAGTTTTTTATATGACAATCAAAGAAACAGATACAATGCCCATCATAACACTTAATGGCATAAATATATTTCCGGGAATGATATTAAACTTTGATGTTAAGGACAAAGGAATAATCGAAGCAGCAGAGAATACTATAAAACAGAACAAAAGACTTATGGTAGTGGCACAGTGTAAGGACGTAAAGGAGCCAAAGTTTGATGATTTGTACAAGGTAGGAACTGTAACAGAGGTTGTTCAGATTGTAAGAATACCAGAGGGAATTGTAAGAATTGTAGTTAAGGGAATTGCAAAGGGTGAATTAAAGAGTATAAGTACTTATAAGCCAGTTATTGTTGGAACAGTTGATATTATTGACGAAGATGAGGAAATTGATAATACAAGCGTTGATATAATGGCTTTAAAGGAACTTATTAATGAAGCAATTGATAATTATGCAAAGTCTGAAAGCAGAATTAGTGACAGGGCTTTAAGAAAAATCCACAATATTAAAAGTCTTGACAGACTTGTATTAGAGATAGTATCAAAAGTACCATTAACTATAGAAAAGAGACAGAGCATACTTGAAGCTGATGGAGTAGTGGAAAAAGCCAAGATACTTATTGGGTGTCTTAATAACTCCACAGATATCAATAACTATAAAAAAGAAGTAAAAGAAAAAGTAAAAGAAAAACTTGATAAAAACCAGAGAGATTATATTCTTAGAGAGCAGATTAAAGTTATAAGAGAAGAACTTGGTGAAGATAATACCGGAGGAGATGCGGATGGTTATCTTGCTGAGGTTGAAAAACTTGAGGCATCTGATGAGATAAAGGAAAAGATAAAAATTGAGATTAACAAGTTCCGTAATTCATCATCAAACTCATCAGAAAGTTCTGTAATGAGAGGATATATTGAGACTCTTTTATCATTGCCATGGGACAAAGTAAGTGAAGATAGTAATGATCTTAAAAATGCTGAAAAAGTCCTTGACTCAAAGCATTATGGCATGGAGAAGGTAAAGGAGAGAATTCTGGAATTTTTGGCAGTAAGACAGCTTGCTAAAAAGTCAGATACACCTATTATATGTCTTGTTGGACCTCCTGGAACAGGAAAGACTTCTATTGCAAAGTCTGTTGCAGAGGCACTTAATAAAAAGTATATTAGACTTTGTCTTGGTGGTGTCAGAGATGAGGCTGAGATAAGAGGACACAGAAGAACATATATTGGTGCCATGCCTGGTAAATTAGTTAAAGGCTTAAAGGACGCAGGAGTTAAGAATCCTCTTATGCTTTTGGATGAGATTGATAAAGTAAGCAGTGACTATAAAGGTGATGTTTCATCAGCTTTATTAGAAGTACTTGATTCAGAACAGAATGTAAGTTTTGCAGACCATTATGTAGACATGCCATTGGACTTGTCAGAAGTATTATTTATAGCAACAGCTAATGATGCATCATGTATACCAGGTCCCCTTCTTGACAGAATGGAAGTAATTGATGTATCAAGTTATACACAGAATGAAAAGTATCATATAGCAAAGAACTATCTGATAAAGAAACAGGTTGAGAAGAATGGACTTAAAAAGTCACAGATTTCATTTTCTGCAAAGGCAATTAATTCTATAATTCTTGGATATACAAAAGAAGCAGGTGTAAGAAGCTTAGAAAGAAAGATTGCCCAGATTTGCCGTAAGGCTGCAAAGGAACTTGTATCTGGTGATGTAGAAAAGATTAAGATTACAGACAAGAACATAGAAGAGTATCTTGGACCTGTAAGATATACATTTGACAAGAAGAATAATAAGGATGATATAGGAATTGTAAGAGGACTTGCCTGGACAAGTGTGGGAGGTGTTACACTTCAGATAGAAGTTAATGTTATACCTGGAAAGGGCATTCTTAAGTGTACAGGACAGCTTGGTGATGTTATGAAAGAATCAGCTGAGATTGGACTTACATATATTCGTTCAATTGCAACTTCATATAATATTGTGCCGGAATTCTTTGAGCAGAATGATATACATATACACATACCAGAAGGTGCAGTACCAAAGGACGGACCTTCTGCCGGAATTAGTATGGCAACAGCCATGCTTTCAGCAATAACTAAGAAAAAAGTAAGAGCAAACCTTGCCATGACCGGAGAGGTTACACTTAGAGGAAGGGTACTTGCAATAGGCGGGCTTAAGGAAAAACTTCTTGCTGCAAAGCAGGCAGGAATAACAAAAGTACTTGTTCCTGTAAGCAACAAAAAAGATGTAGAAGAATTAACAGACGAGATAACAAATGGTATGGACATTCTGTTTGTTGAGGAGATGAAAGAAGTAATAAAAGAATCCTTTGTAGATTGAGGTGTAGAAAGTGAATGTACATAATGTAGAACTGGAGACAGTTTGTGGAATTACAAGCAAGGTTCCTGATAATGAACTTTTAGAAATTGGATTTGCAGGAAAATCAAATGTTGGAAAGTCATCCCTTATAAATGCACTTATTAACAGAAAGTCATTTGCAAGGACATCTGCACAGCCTGGAAAGACACAGACCATAAACTTTTATAAGATAGAAAACAAACTTTATTTTGTTGACCTTCCTGGTTATGGATATGCAAAAGTTTCAAAGGAAGTACGTGAAAAGTGGGGAAAGCTTATAGAAAAGTACCTTCTTAATTCAAAACAGCTTAGAATTATATTTTTACTTGTGGATATAAGACATGAACCAGGAACAAATGATGTCGAGATGTACAAGTGGATTACTTATTATGGATTTAATCCTGTTATTATAGCTACAAAGGCTGATAAACTTAGTAAAAACCAGATAAATAAAAGCGTGTCAGTTATAAGAAAAAAATTAAACCTTATAGAAGGCACACCTATAATACCATTTTCTTCTGTAACCAGGCAGGGAAAAGAAGAAGTGTGGAACTTTATAGATGAATATCTGTTACAGTTTAATGAAGAGGAAACTGAAGAATAAAAAAAGTAGGGGCTAATGTAAGTCCCTACTTTTGTATAAGCTTCTTTATGATGTATTCATATACATCTTCATTTTCTTTTTGCCAGTTAGAGCAAATCTTGCTTGCAATCTCTTCGTCTGGAACTAAAAGGTTAATTTCAAACATATTGCTTTTATTTTCTTTAATCTGCAAACTAACTGTATAATCTGAACTATTTTCAGAAGCAAAATAATATGCTACAATTGAATTCTTATCCTTAAGAGCGTATTTGTTCTCTTTAAGATAATTATATACATTCTGTTTAATCTTTGAAGTTATCTTATAATCTAACAAACTTAAAACGTTTTTTCCGTCTTCAGTTATTGTATATCTTGCATTATTCTTTAATAATTCTAATGAAAGAAAGTTTAAATCAACAAGCTCTGATAAAGATTGCTGAACTTCAAAATAGTTAGCATAATCATATTCCAGCATAAAATCTGTGATTTGAGAATTAGTAATTGCAAAATCAATCAGATCCAGCATAAACAAAATAGTCAGCTTATGAAGTGTCAGGCCGGAGCTACTCGTAATATACACGTCCTTTCTAAATTAATGATTACAATACTTGCCCTGCCAAGAATCAAGAACCTTCATCTTGTGGTTTATAGTATTAATAACGGTCTTTTTATCACGACTCCACAAAGGAGCTATAAGAGTACCTTTAGGACCATCCCCTGTAATTCTGTGAATTACTATATCCTGTGGAAGTCGTTCAATACATTTTATAACGAGATCTGTATATTCATCTAAAGTAAGAATCTTAAGGGAGTCAATATAATTAACAAGCAAAGTATTCTTTAATACATGCAGTAACTGGAGCTTGACCCCTTGAATGTTCTTACGTCCTACATAATCAATAGTTTGTAAAATCATCTCTTCATCTTCATCAGGAAGCCCGATAATAAGATGAACTATAATATCTACACCAATTCTGTTAAGTTTATCAACTGCTTTA
>JAILNW010000047.1 GCA_024691145.1 Lachnospiraceae bacterium | reverse complement strand
ATAATCTGGTTTTAATTCTTCAATCTCTTTACATGTCATCTCATCATTTCTAATGATTTTAATATCAGGATTAATCTCTCCAATTAACTGATAAAGATTATATGAAAAACTGTCGTAATTATCTATTATTAATATCATATCCTGTACCTCCTGTTACATTAATTCATCTGAATCTTCAATTGCAGTAACAACTGCCTTTGCTTTATTAACGCACTCTTCAAATTCCTTCTCAGGTACGCTGTCTGCTACAATTCCCGCACCTGATCTTACGAATATCTTGCCATTTTTCTTAAATGCCAGTCTTATTGCTATACATGTATCAAGATTTCCCTTAAAATCTATATATCCGATTGCACCACCGTAAATGCCTCTTTTATTATTCTCAAGTTCATTAATAATCTCACAGGCTCTTATCTTAGGTGCACCTGATAATGTTCCTGCCGGAAGTACAGCATCTATAGCATCTAAACTTCCTTTATTATCTTCTATCTCTCCTCTTACTGTTGAGCCTATGTGCATTACATGTGAATATCTTTCAATAGACATATACTTTTCAACTTCTACTGTACCAAACTTGCTTATCTTTCCAAGGTCATTTCTTCCAAGATCCACAAGCATGTTGTGTTCTGCACATTCCTTCTCATCAGCAAGAAGTTCCTTTTCTAACTTAAGGTCTTCTTCTTTAGTAGCACCTCTTTTTCTTGTTCCTGCAAGAGGAAATGTATGAAGTACTTTATCTTCTAACTTAACCAAAGTTTCTGGTGAAGCTCCGGCAACCTCCATGTCATCACTGCTAAAGTAGAACATATATGGTGAAGGATTGATTGTTCTAAGGGTTCTGTAAACATTAAGCAAACTTCCTTCATATTCAGCTTCCATTCTGTTTGATAATACAACCTGGAATATATCTCCTTCATATATATATCTTTTAGCTTTATTAATCATCTCGTAAAATCTTTCCCTGTCAAATAATAATCTGAAGTCTGATTTTAGCTTTCCTTTTTTAATATCAGCCTTTTCGCCTTTAGCAATAAGGTCTTTCATCTCATTAAGTTCTTCTTTTGCTTTTTCATAATTTGCTTTAAGTTTATTCTCATCCTTATCAAGCTTCATATTTGTTATAAGAACTATCTTTTGTTTTAAGTTGTCAAATGCTATTACCTTATCAAATAACATAAGGTCCACATCATTAAAGTTTTCTTCATCTTTAGCATCAAGCTTTAACTTTGGTTCACAATACTTTATATAATCATATGAAAAGTATCCTGTAAGTCCTCCTGTAAATGTTGGAAAACCTTCAATTGAAGCACTTTTATATTCTTCTAAAAGTTTTTCAATGCTTTCCTTTGGGTGCTTAACCTTCTGATTAATTACCTCATCTTCTTTTGTTCCATCTTCTGCAACTTTTCTTATTGAAATATTGCCATCTAAACATGTAATCTCTGCCTTTGGCTTATATCCTAAAAATGTGTATCTTCCCCATGTTTTCTGTTCTTCTACACTTTCTAATATAAAGCAGTGTCTGCTTACCTTTTTTAACTTTCTAAGTAATTCTATTGGACTTATAACATCTGAGAGTATCTCAGTCTTAACCGGTACTACCTTGTACCCTTCTGATAAATCGATTTTTTTGATAGTTTCTAAATCTGGACTAAACATTTATAATTCCTCCTTCTTCTTCTGTTCAGAGGAATAGGTTTACCATAATTGATATTAGAGAAATAAATAAAAAACGTCCTAGATATAAATATCTAGGACGAATCTAACTCACATTCGCGGTACCACCTAAATTGATACTAAAAAAGTATCCTCTCTCTGAACGTACATCATAATACGTCTTCCCTTGATAACGAGCGGAAATCCCGTTGGACATTACTAAGCTTTCGCCTTTCTTTCCACCTTCATGAGGCCATTCATTAATATCTATCTTACTGCAATCACACCATCTGCAGCTCTCTGATAAGCATCAATAATAACTACTCTTCTCATTCAACAGTTTAAATATCACTTATTTAATTCATAAATTAAT
>JAILNW010000046.1 GCA_024691145.1 Lachnospiraceae bacterium | reverse complement strand
TCTCTGCTAAAAGGAAATGAACTTGTTGCATAATAATCATCTATTCCCTCATCCAGAATCAGGCTGCTCATATGGTTATCGCTATAACCATTATTTGCTATATGCTCCTCATAGGATTTATATTGGTTATTACTTTTTTTAAAAAAATCATATGTTTTATAACAATCCTTATTAAAAACAAATCTATAATTTTCAGCATAAGGATTAATAAACTGCTCAACTTTTTCTCCATTCTCAATATTAAGCATGCCAGATACATGTTTTACTAAATCATAATATCCATCATCATTTTTCTTTAACTCATAATATGAAGATGATGTGCTGGAAATAAGTTTGTCCAGGGGTTCTTCTTTAATATCACAAGTATCCTTTTCCCCCTTTACATACTTAAGATAATCATCATAGTCATAAAAATTACAGTAAATATTCTCTTTGTCCATGTTACTGCTTATTTTTCCAACCTTTGATAACACCCTGAATCTGTCTGTGATATAATCTGTCTCCAATGCCAGAGTATAATCATTATAACAAACATTATCATAGCCACGGTATTTAAAAAGACTCATTGTTCCGTAAAAAGGTATTTCAAATGCACTTACGGTAACCAATACCATAGCAATTACTTCCATTAAAACTCTGCTTAACTTCTTCAAACTAAACCCTCCTAAATCAAATATTATTTATATCAAATACAAGTTCTGCCTTAAACAAATCCCCATCTATGCTTAGAATAAGGCTTCCACCCATAAGCTTCATAAGACTGTCACAAATTGCAAGCCCAAGACCATTACCCTCTGAATTTCTTGATTCGTCACCACGTTTAAATCTTTCCTTTAATTCCTCTGGATCAATATCAAGCTTTTGTTTAGATGTATTCATAATAACAATCTTTGCTTTATCATCCTGCTTAAGTAATTTTATATATACCCTTGTATACTCAAGAGAATATCTGTAAACATTCTGCAAAAGGTTCTCAACAACTCTGAAAAGTCTTCTTCTGTCAGCAGTTATAAACATTTCCTCTCTGCTTATCTTCATTTCCACAGTAAGATTATTGCTGCTAAGTTTATCCCTGTAGCCTTCAACAATCTCTGATAATGTTTCGTTAATACATATTTTTTCCATTAAAAGAGCAACATCTCCAGATGTAATACTAGCTGCTTCCTGTAAATCTTCAATAAGCATCTTAAGTCTCTGGGACTTGCTTTCAAGAATATTAATATATTCCACAGCCCTTTCATTTCCAATGTACTCAGCCCTTAACTTTTCAACATTAACAATAACTTCTGATAAAGGTTCCTTTATATCTTTAGAAACATTTGTAATAAGCTCTGCCTTAAGTTTCTCATCATTTACGCTCTTTCTTGCAGATGCTATACTGTCATTAACGGCTAAAGTAAGACCATTTCCTATGTTGTTAACAGATTCTGCTGCTTCTTTTGCAATTTTATTCATATTATCAGTATTTATTCTGTAATTGATTTTTCCAGAAGCAACATTATTTATGCCCTTTGCTATCTCACTTTCATTAATTGCATACATAAAATACTTAGAAATCATGTATCCATTAAAACCTATAAAAAGTATTGCAGCTATAATACCATTAGAAGAATCATAATATGCAGCCGCAAGGAATACTGTCAAAATAACATTTCCTGCATAAAATACAAATATGTACCATAATCTTTTTCTTACAATTCCATGCTTTCTGAACTTTTTTTCAATCCTTAAATTATCACGTTTAAAAAAACAAATCATCTTTTTCATGATTCTTTTCCAGTTAATTATATCTGTAATAAATAAGGATGTCATAAATTCTTTTTTCTTAATTCTTCTTGCTATAGTCATCACAGTAAGGTGTAAAGTTATAAGCAATAACAGTGTAATCACTATAAATGATTTAAGAACAATATATTTATTTAAGAAAATATATTTGAATGCTGATGAAAATAATGCTTCCTCAAATAAAAATCCTAAAAATATATCTGCTGCTATAAATATTTCAAGCCATATGCAGTCAATTGAATTAGCAAAGCACCCATATTCTTCTTTCTTCTTTGGCAGTTTATAAATAGCAAAAACATTTAATACAATTCCTGCAATCAGCATAATAACCGAAATAACTGCCATAAATGGAGCTATGTATTTATACTTTTCTGCTGCAGACTTAAAATCCTCTTCATATAATGATGCTGGAACCCTGTAAAATGTCAGTTTAGCATCTTCTAATCCGATATTTTTCAAATTTTTATAGAGAATCCAGCTGTCATCAAGTGTAATGACCTCACCATCATTTTTTGTAAGCTTAATCTCTGGTATTCCCTTGTGGAATTCAATATCTACAGGAAAACACATTTTTCTGTACAAATCACCAGGCATATTATGATATAGATTTTCACCATTTACCATTATATCCCCATATACAGTAATTCCGCTATAAAGTGATGTAAGTTCATCTATGTACTCATTGTCATAAAGGCCATTGCCATATTCACCTATGTATTGTCCATCAAATATTATTTTTTCTGTTTTTTTATAAGCTACATAATCGTAATTTGTTCCATATGCTACCTTTTCAAGACTTACAGCACCAGCTTTTAATAATTCTAAATCCCTCAGTTTTTCAAGGTTATCCATAGGAATATACACATATTCGGTAATTGGTGTAGGGTCATATGATGACCATAATTTATTACCATCATAATAAATATATGCCAGTTTGTTATCCTTATAAAATTTGTAAGTACAATATGCAAAATATGAATTTTCCTCATACATGCCATCGCTGTATTCTTCCAAAAGAGCCACAAATTCCTTTAATGGTATTTGCAAATAATTATTACTGCCATTATTTTTAAAGGCTTCTCTTGTTGTAAAATTCTTATCAGGGAAATTATACTTATTCGCATAAATATAATCAAAGTCATCATATCTATTACTTTGAACTTCTTCATATATATTGTATCTGTCAAATACATATTCCGTATTATTTCCCTTGCTTACATTAAGCATTGCATAGCTATATTGTCTGAAAACAGCCTCTTTTTTATCAGCATCATTATTAAACCAGTAACAGTCTTCAGATACCTGGGATATGACATCATCAAGTTCAGTCATATGTAAGGTACACTCCTTACCACCATTTACATAGTCCATATACTCCTGATAATTATATAATCCATAACTTGTAGGACCATTTTCACTGCCTTTTTTCATCTTTTCAAGACAATATACAGCTCTTACATCTCGTGTTATACTTTCCTCAACATATGCCATACTGGCATTGTTATAAATTGCATCCTCACCATTTTTGCCTGTATGCTGTAGTACAAGCAAAAAATATACGCTTCCTGCTATACCTAATAATGTCAGAACAATTGAAGCCAAATATAGTTTATCTTCAAACTTAATCTTCAACCAAATCCCTCCGTAGTTATTTGAATTTTTCCATCTTATATCCTATTCCCCACATTACTTTGATATATCTAGGCTCCTTTGGATTAATCTCTATCTTTTCTCTTATTCTTCTTATATGAACAGATATAACATTGTCAGTTGCATAGGCACTGTCATTCCATACCTTTTCATATATCTGGCTTGAAGAAAATACTATACCAGGATTGCTTATAAAAAGCTTTAGTATCTTGTACTCAGTGGCTGTAAGGGTTACCTCGTCCCCATCAACCGTAACAATCTTGGTATTATCATCCATTTTAAGACCACCATTGATATATACGTTGCTATCAGGTTTTACTACGCTTCCAAGGGTTGTATATCGTCTGATTTGTGATTTTACTCTTGCCACAAGCTCAAGTGGATTAAATGGTTTTGTTATGTAATCATCTGCTCCAACGTTAAGTCCGAGAATCTTATCCACGTCCTCTGACTTTGCAGACAACATAATAACAGGTACAGCACTTGTCTTTCTTATCTCCATAGTTGCGTGAATGCCATCAAGATGCGGCATCATGATGTCTATAATAAGGCATCCTATATCATTATGTTCAATAATGTCCATTGCCTGATATCCATCATAAGCCTTTAAAACTCTGTAACCCTCCTGTTCAAGATATATTGCTATTGCCTCAACTATTTCCTTTTCATCATCACATACAAGAATATTCACGTTTATTTTCCTCTCTTTATTAAACTATACTTGATATACCCCAAAGCTTTTGTATCACCTTTAGGTATATCATAAACAACAATTACTAAAAAAAAATTTATTAAATCTTACAAAAAACTTAAGATTATATTTTACACGAAAACATCT
>JAILNW010000027.1 GCA_024691145.1 Lachnospiraceae bacterium | reverse complement strand
ATACCATTATAAAAAAGTCTGATATTGTTTCGTGTTCAAAAAGGGATATAGTAGTTTTAGATTATGATTTTAAGGAATATTTGATTCAGGGAGCCTATGCCCCTGCATTAGAATGGATCAGAATTATATATAATCAATATCTTAAAGATACGATGACTGTTGAAGAGTTAGTAGATAGTTGTGGTGTCTATTCGTTGCACAAAAAGATATTTATTACCTTTATTAAGACAGGAATTGCTGTAAGGCAGGAGGAAGTAGTTTTTCCGGAAATTGAATATGAAAAGAAATATTTTATAAGATCTGTTATTAATATATACAGATTATTTGGCAGAAGATTTAATATTATGATGATTCTTAACAATCTTAATCTTGCTGGAGAATCATTTTTAAGGTTTCTTAAGGAGCTTTTGAAAGATCAGGACAGACCTAATATGTCAATTGTTGGAGTATTTAATGATGAGTACAATGAAAACATTCTTTTTAAAAGTGAATGGAATGAATTGTTAGAAGTACTTAACAGAAAAAATCTGCTATTTTTTATAGATGGTAATAATAATAGCTATCCTTTAGCAAAACAGGAGATTGATATTAACAAGGTTTTTATTGATTTTGAAAATATGTATGCAACTATGGCATATAAACAGGCTGTTGTTTATATTGAAAGGATGCAAGACAGCTTATTTGAATTATTTTCTGAAAATTACAAAGATAATCTGTTTGACATTATGATTAATTGTGCCATGTGTGCAATATATGATGATAATGTAAGTGAAGCAACAAGACTGATTCATCTTATAGGTAAAAAACTTAGTCCGGAGACTAATTTCAGATATAGTATGAAATATTATCATGTTATTTCTACGTTGGAGATGTACAGACATGATATGGATGAAGCTATAAAGATGGCTGAGTATTGTCGTAATTATGCAAGAAAAACAAAGGATGAGTATAGTATTTTTGTGTCAGAGGTTCTTTTTTATAAAGCATATTATTGTGGATGGTATAAGATTTTTGAAAGAAGAAATATATATGATTTATATAGAATACATATTAGTGTAACAATACCTGAAGATATTATTAATATGCTGAAAAAGTACAGCTGGTATAATACTCTTGCATATTTTTATATTTATTCCTTTGATATGGATAAAAAGAGTATGGACAGCTATGCAAACAGCATGTCTATTAAAGGATATTTAAAGAAGGCAATTGACATAGCATATACCCTTAATAATATGTCATTTGTAGCTTCAGCATATCTTAAGAAAATATTGGATTTTTCAATTGATGATTGCAAATATCATGAATATATAACATTTTTACATGAGAGAAGAAAAAGTGTTACGGATAATATTATGTCTTTTTCCTTAGAGGAATACAGATATGATTATCTTGGCTATCAGTGTATTATTCATGAAAGATATGAGATGGCCCATGACTATTTTTGTGATTTCCTTGAATGGATGTACAAGAAAAAGAATGTTGAAGAGATTGCTGAAACACTATACAATATGTCCACTAATGCAATTGCGGCAGGAGAATATGATATTGCCTGCAAATATTTGATGACTACAATAAAGATTATTGAATATATGGGAGTTCAAAGTTTATGTACATGTAAGTCGTCAAAAATATTTGGTATGCTGGCTTTATGTTATTATTACCTTGGAGATGAGGTTAACTGCAGTCTTTATATAGACAGAATTGAGAGAATGGTGTCACATATCATTGATTCAGATAACGAGGGCAATTTTGATAACTGGGATGACGAACTGTTCTTATATTACTATATTAAGGCAATTATTCATAAAAAGAGCAATAATATTAGTGCATCTCAGCTTTGTTTTTCAAAGGCTGAGTACCATATGATGAGAACAAAAGATTATATGTTTTTTAGTTATCCTATGCTAGCACTTGAAAAAGCTGATTTATATTATTATGTAGGAGAAAATAAAAAAGCAGATAATATTATTGATAAGTGTATTGAGTATTGCAGCCGTAACGGATTTGCAAAGCGAGCAATGACTCTTAGCAATAAAAAGAATAACAATATGCATACATATGGAAATTATGACTTTTCACTTAAAAATGTTACAATTTCTCAGATTATAGAGCTTGCAAGACAAAGCGAAGTTAATGTAAAAAGAATTGCAAGACAGAAGGATATTACATTTTTATCTGACTGGCAGGATATAATTAATAAAGAGTGCTACAGTATTAAACAAATCACATCAGAAGCCATGAATGCACTTAGGACAATGTATAAGTTTGATGGTATATTGTTTGCTGAGATAGTAAATGATACAGCAGAGATTCTATATAGTGATGAAAAAACAAAGAATGGAATAAGCCACATTGAAGATATTTATTCATTTTTCAAAATTTGTGATAATATTTTTACTACAAACAGAAGTGAAAAAATATTTGTTGAATATAAAACCATTATGCAATATTTTGATATGAACAATATTATGGTTTTTGTAGGTGTGCCAATTATTTATAATGAAATGATAACAAGTTTCTTTATTGGATTTTTAAACACAAGTGATTTATATGGTTATAATGATTTTATTATAGATGACGAAGAACTTGAAGTTATTAAGTTTGTTCTTGTTCAGCTTAATATAGGAATTTCGAAGATTAAAAAACGTAATGAACTTGAGAAAATCAATCAAAAACTTTTGGATATGGCTGTTAAAGACCAGTTAACAGGTCTTATGAACAGGCAGGGATTTGACAGGGCACTTCAGGATGTTTATGGTAATGGTCCTAGAAAAACGTTGCTTATGTATCTTGATCTTGATAACTTTAAGTATTACAATGATACATTTGGACATGATATTGGAGATATTGTATTAAAGAGATTTGCAAGAATTCTTGTAGGTGTAACAGGCAATAATGATATTGTTGTTAGATACGGAGGAGATGAATTTATAATCCTTATGTTAGACTGTATGCCTGAAAAGGGAGAAAGAATTGCAGGAATTATTGCGAAGGAGCTTTCTAATGGTTTCATTGATGATATTAAAGAAAAATGTGGAAGCAATATAAGCATACCTAAGAATAAATTGCTTTCATGTTCCATTGGTTTAGCTTATAATGAAAAATGCCTTGAAAGTGATATTAATAATATTATGCTTGAGGCTGATGAGGCGCTTTATTACATAAAGGATAATATGAAGGGTACTTGTATTAGCTGGAATGACCTTAAACATTAGAAAATTTAAATTTCAATAAAAATATATGAAAGGAGGGTGCATATGTATAATCAATATTATCAAACT
>JAILNW010000459.1 GCA_024691145.1 Lachnospiraceae bacterium | reverse complement strand
CTTGATAATGTATTAAACAGCACAAAGAATTTTTTTGCAGAAAAAATATATGCCTATATGAATATTGCCAACAAAATCAAGTTAAAACAATATGATACAGCAGCAAAACTTATTGATGATGCAAAGGAAAAATGGCAGGATGATGAAAAAATTTATATGCTGGAATTAAAATGCGTAAGAGAAGGCAAGGGTAAAAAAAGCATTAAAGACATTTTAAGAGAAGTAAAGGATAAGGAAGTGTATCTATCGAAGGAAGGTAAAGAGTGGTATAGCTTCTGGAACAGCTAAAATATTGTTTTCGAATTTTTACTAGATGAGGAAAGGACAGATCAGATGAAAAACAAGTCATTCATACATATTATACCAATTGCGGCAATGCTTTTGTTAACACTGTTTGTTATAGTTGAAAGAAATGGTTATGGCAGTAATGATAAAAAGCAGGTTGGAGTTTATAATAAAGAAGCCAGATTAAATAGTGTTAAGTTTTCTGAGGCAATTGAGGCAAAGAAGGATACTCTGGTTTTAATTGATTCTAAAATTGATGAGAACAAATTCTATGAAACAGACATAGTAAGAATTTTTCATGATTTTAAGGCTAATTATGATACATTTGACGTGACAGAAGGGAAAATACCGGATAATATTAATGAATATAAAAAGTTAGTACTTACATTTCAAAGCCTGGAGGTTTTTAGTGGGGATGACTTAATGGAAATATTCAAATGGGTAAAACAGGGAGGAAATCTTATGACTATGGCTTATCTTGAGCCAGAAAATAATTTTTCCATTTACCATGAAAAACTTGGAATTACAAGTTATGAGTGGGATAATAAAACAATTGAAACGTTATCCGTTGAGAATGATTATCTTATTGGAGGTAATAAGGAATACAGCCTTGCAGGAGATGGCATGGTTTGTCTTGATCTTACTGTGACTGATGATTCAAAGGTGTTCCTTAAGGCAAACAATAAAATCCCAGTACTTTGGGAAAAAAACTATGGAGATGGAAAATTTGTATGTCTTAATATGAATGGATATGGAAAAACATACAGAGGATTATTTGCTACAGCTTATGCCATGATGGGTGATTATACAGTATATCCTGTAATAAATGGTTCATCATACTATATAGATGATTATCCATCTAATATACTTGAAAGAACAAATGCTGATATAACAAAGAAATATAAAATGAGTCAGGAGACGTTTTATACAGATGTATGGCTTAAGGATGTTCTCTCATGGGAGAAAGAGTATGGAATCATACATACTGGAGCCCTTATTGAAAACTATGGAGATAATATGAAAGCTCCATTTAAACCTGAATCGGATTCAGGAAAAATCAAGTACTTAGGCAATACTCTTGTTAATAAGGGAAATGAGTTAGGTCTCATGGGATTCAATCATATGCCATTATGTTTAAATAATTTTAAGTATACTGAGGCTTATAATTCCTATATTCCATGGGAATCTGAAGAGGATATGAAGGAAGCAGCAAAAGCCATGTATGATTATGGTAAAAAACTGTTTCCAAAGGAGGAATTTGCAGTATATGTTCCGCCTTCAAATATAATATCACAGGAAGGAAGAAAAGTAATAGCTGAAACCTTGCCTGAGATTAAGGCGATTGCTGCTTCATACTGGGATGGAGAATGTGTTTATGAGCAGGAATTTGAAATCGATGAGTATGGAATTGTTAACACACCTAGAATTGGTGCAGGCTGCAATATGACAGATAATGATTATATGGCTGCTTTTTCAGAACTTAATTTTCATTATGTCCAGACACACTCGATTTATCCAGATGAAGCATTTTATATTGATGATGCATCTAATATCATGTGGGATAATCTTGATGATAAATTCAGGGAATATCTTGTGTATCTTAATAAAGCCTGTCCTGACGTACGTAATCTTTCTGGAAGTGATATGGCGGAGGCAGTAAGAAGATTTGATAAGTTGTCGGTTAATACTTACAGAGAAGGTAATAGCATTTACATTTCCCTTGGTGGATTTTATGATGAAGCTTATCTCTTTATCAGATTAAATGACAGTAAACTTTCTGATAGTGTTTATGATATTAACAATTCTGAAGAAGTAAGTATTGAGGGAGGAAGCATGAAGAGAGTTGCTAATGGTTTGTATCTGCTTCATGCAACAAAGCCGGAACTTAAGATAGAAAGGTAGTTATATATTATGAAAGTTTGTATGATATTAGAGGGAAGTTACCCCTATGTACGAGGAGGTGTATCCAGCTGGATGCACCAGTATATACAGGCTATGCCACAGATTGAGTTTGTATTATGGTGTATAGGGGCAGATTCTAAGGATAAGGACAAGTTTAAATATGAACTTCCTGATAATGTGGTTAGTGTTGAACAGGTATTTTTAAATGATGCTTTAAAAGTTGAAAGCAAATGTACAAAGAAACTGGTACTTGACCCTTATCAGAAGAGGGAATTAAAAAAACTTCTGACATGTGAGAATTTTAACTGGGATGTATTATTTAAAATTCTTGTTTATGATGAGTTTGAAATTCAGGATTTACTTCTTTGTGAGGATTTCTTTAATCTTATGAAGGAAGTTTGCATGGAGGGAAATTTGGAAGTATCATTTTCGGAATACTTTTATACAATAAGATCCATGCTTCTTCCTGTACTTTATGTTATTAAAGGAAATGTGCCGGAGGCTGATATATATCATTCCACAGCAACAGGTTACAGTGGCATTATAGGTTCACTTGCAACCTGGAAGAATAATAAACCATATATTCTTACAGAGCATGGAATTTATACAAGAGAAAGGGAAGAAGAACTTTTGCAGGCAACCTGGGTGCTCCCAGAGATGAGACAGTACTGGATTAAGCTTTTTTACTTATTTTCAAATTGTGCTTACGAAAAAGCTGCAGCAGTAACAGCACTGTTTCCAAAGGCCAATATTACCCAGCAGGAATTAGGCTGTAGTCCTGAAAAAACAAGGGTTATAGCAAATGGTGTTCATTATGAAAGGTTTAAAAACATTCCACTTAAGAAAAGTGATGGCTGGATTGATATAGGTGCTGTAATAAGAATAGCCAAAATAAAAGATGTAAAAACATTAATCTATTCATTTATGGAATGTAAAAACTATATGCAGGGAAGCAGGAAGAAAATAAGGCTTCACATAATGGGAGATGTTGATGATAAGGAATACTTTGAAGAGTGTAAACTTATAATCGAACAGAATTACATAGAAGACGTTATATTTACAGGGGTTGTAAATGTAATTGAATATATGGAAAAGATTGATTTTACAATTCTTACAAGTATATCTGAGGGACAGCCTCTTTCAGTGCTAGAATCCTTTGCTGCAAGAAGACCTTGTGTTACAACCGATGTAGGATGCTGCAGGGAACTGTTAGAGGGTGTTGGTGATGATAATCTTGGAATGGCAGGAATATGTGTTCCTCCTATGCACAAAGAAAAGCTTGCTTTAGCAATGAAAGAACTTTGTGAGGATGATAATAAAAGACTGAAAATGGGAGAAACAGGACAGAAGAGGGTAGAAAAGTACTATACCCATGAAATCAGCATGAAGCAGTATGCGGATATGTATGAAGAAGTGCTTAAAAACTGGAGGTAAATAATGGCAGGGATTGGTTTTGAATTAAATAAACTATTTACTAAAAAAGGAATTACCGCTAAGTATAAAGCCTATGGCTATTCTGGGGCAGTATGTCTGGGACCTATGTTATTAGGATTTATATTTATAAGTATTATTTATATGCTGGGGAGAAAAGCAGGTCTGTCGAAGGAAGATCATGATTTAATA
>JAILNW010000457.1 GCA_024691145.1 Lachnospiraceae bacterium | reverse complement strand
GGAATAATTGTTGTACTTGGAATTGATGAAAAATGTGAAGAATTATTCTATAAGAATCTTCCTATAGCGCTTGCACTTATTATTGTAGGTATTGCATTTATAATTGTTGAAACTTGTAATAAGAAAGAACCTAAGATAAACAGTATTGCAGAGATAACATATAAGACAGCATTTATCATTGGTATGTTTCAGGTATTAGCTGCTATGTTCCCGGGAGTTTCACGTTCTGGAGCAACTATAATTGGTGCTTTGCTTATAGGCGTTTCAAGAAAGACAGCTGCAGAATTTACATTTTTTCTTGCAGTTCCTGTTATGTTTGGAGCAAGTCTTCTTAAGCTTCTTGACTTTGGTACTGTAGCTGGTACAGAATTAGCTATGTTAATAATTGGTATGGTATCAGCATTCATCGTATCAATAATAATAATCAAGTTTCTTCTTGGATACATTAAGAAGCATGATTTCAAAGCATTTGCATATTATAGAATAGCAATAGGTATTGTTATAATTGCACTTCTTTGCATTTAATGAATAAATATAAGCCTCTTATCATATATTATATTATTATATATGATGGAGGCTTTTTTATGGATAAATTTAATGTATACAATGATATTAATGTAAGAACTAATGGTGAAATATATATAGGTGTTGTTGGACCAGTAAGAACAGGAAAATCAACCTTTATAAAAAGATTTTTAGAACAGCTTGTAATACCTAATATTGCAGATGTACATACAAGACAGAGAACCATAGATGAAATACCTCAGTCTGCCAACGGAAAAATAATTATGACCACAGAACCTAAATTTATCCCTAAGGATGCGGCACTTGTAAAACTTGATGATAATACTAAGTGTAAGTTTAAACTTATAGATTGTGTGGGATTTATGGTCGAAGGTGCTATGGGACATATTGAAGAAAATCAGGAAAGAATGGTTAAAACACCATGGCAGGATAAAGAAATTCCATTTACAAAAGCTGCAGAAATTGGCACTAAAAGGGTTATAAACGAGCATGCAACAATAGGAATTGTGATAACCACTGACGGTTCATTTACAGATATTAAAAGAGAGGCTTATGAAAGCGCTGAGGAATTAAGTATCAATGAATTAAAAAAGAGCAACAAGCCATTTGTCATAGTTTTAAATAGCAATAATCCATATTCAGTAAAAAATCAGGAACTATCAAAAGAACTTGAGGAAAAGTATAACACAAAGGTAATCCCACTTAATTGCGAACAGCTAAGAAAAAATGATATAGAAAAAATACTTGAAAATATATTAACAGTATTTCCAATTGAAAAGATTGAGTTTATTACACCTAAATGGTTGGAAATGTTAGATGATGATAATGAAATAAAAAAATCTGCTGTAAATGTGGCAAAGTATATTATAAAAAAATCTGATAAAATATATAAACTTTGTTCAATAAGCGAAAAATTTGAAGATGATTCATTTATAAATGATTTTATGAAGAATGAAAACAATGAAGTTATAAATTACATAAAAAGAGTAAAGCTTGATTCTGTTGATTATAAGAACGGCAATGCTATTGTGGAAATTACTCTGGATAAAAGGTTATATTATGAAATAATAAGTGAGTTATCAAAAACGGATATTAAAAGTGAATATATGTTAATAAATAAACTTAAGGAATTATCGGAGTTTAATAAAGATAATGAAATGATATCAAAAGCATTTAAAGAGTCAAAAGAAACAGGTTATGGAATAATAATGCCTGAGATTAATGAGATAAAAATTGAAAATCCTAAGATTATAAAACATGGTGGAAAGTATGGTGTAAAGATAAATGCAGTTGCTCCATCGGTTCATATGATGGTAACTAATATTTCAGTTGAAATAGCACCCATTATTGGAACTTTAGAACAGGCAAAGGATCTTGAAGAGTATATAAAGAATAACGCAGATAATAAAGATGAGGGTATATGGGAAACAAATATATTTGGAAAATCAATAAGACAGTTAATTGATGAGGGAATAAGGGAAAAAGTAAATAAAATGAATAATGAAACAAAGACAAAGATGCAGGAAACTCTACAGAAAATTATTAATGAATCAAGTGGTGGAGTGATATGTATAATAATCTAGATTTCATCTAAGTTTGTGGTCATTATAGTGCAACTTTTTTATACAAAACTGACAAAGATAAAAGGGGAATTTTGTGCATGTTGATTTGGGACCTTTGGTTGACAGATGGGAAATTACTTGTTATAATGAATATGTATAAAATTAATATATTATTAACAAATAAATATATTGATTAACAAAATTTGGAAGAATGGATAAAGGTAAGTAATGTTAGATATAGTTAAGCATTTGGAGGG
>JAILNW010000454.1 GCA_024691145.1 Lachnospiraceae bacterium | reverse complement strand
ATATCTTCTCTCTGCTTAGTCCCCATGACATTGTTGTAAGGTTATTGCATCTGTCAAGGCATTTAATTAAAGAAGCCTTGGGATTCTTAACAATCTCACTATAATATGCTGCAATAATTCTATCCCTGTTACTTTCATTAGTGTCTTCGCATGTAAGAAGTCTTACTATTTCCTTAGTCTCATCATTTACAGGAAGTTCATCATACGTCTTATCACAATCCTCCACAACATCATGAAGCATGCAGGCAGCTATAATCTCATCTTCCATTATATTCATAGATAACGCATGACATGCAAGATTAAGAGGATGATATATGTAAGGAATTGCTGACCTTTTTCTTCGCTGTCCCTCATGTGCTTCAACAGCAAAATCCACTGCTTTTAAAGTATTATATAATTTAAAGTGCTTTGCAGTTGTCTTTACATAAGTTTTCATATGTTCCCAATTGTACAGTTCCTTCTTTGTCTTAAATGCCTTATGCTTTTCCTCAGCTATTGCAGATACAGATACGTCAAATACCTCAGCAAGTTTTAAAAGCTTGTCCATATCAGGCTTATACTCGTCTCTCTCCCATGAAGAAACAGCCTGAAAGCTAATACCAAGTAAATCTGCAACCTGTTCCTGAGTAAGTTTTCTTTCTTCTCTTAAGCTCTTTATATTATTACCAATGCTCATATATCTATCCCTTCCTTCTGTTCTTATGCTTATATGATATGACAGAGGTTACAATAATTCAAGCAAGAATTACTTTATCTTTATAAATATAACTCAAGTTAAACTTGAAATATAAACTATATTTCGGCAATTTAATATTTTTTTACCGAATTATATCATCGGCCAGCATTGAAGGATAATCCTTGATTTTTTCTTTTGGACTATTATACTCTCCTATAATCTTCTCCATCCATATCATGTTGTACCATCGATTAAATTTGTACCCACATTTATTGAATTCTCCAACCTTCACGTAACCTAAATGTTCATGGAAATTGGCACTATTATTATTAAGATATTCGTCCTCCACATCAGTAGTACCAATGCAGGCATATAAATTAGTTACTCCCATTTTCTTTAGTATATCTTCTATTGCTTCATATATTTTACGTCCCATACCACATTTACATGCGTCATGATTAAGATATATAGTCATTTCACAAGACCAGTCATAAGCCTCTCTTCCAACAAAGGCATGGGCATATGCGTAACCTTCTATAACATTATCTTTTAAAATTACAAGGTATGGATAACGTTTCATAACATTCTCCATACGATTTCTGAACTCTTCTACGGATGGCGTATCGTACTCAAAGGAAGTAGCTGTATTTTTTACATAATAATCATATATTTCTAATAACCTTTCCGCATCAGTTAACCTAGCATCTCTAATTTCAATCATATTCTTTTACCTTCCTTCTGTCCTTATGGTTATATAATAAGACAGAGCATACAATAATTCAAGCAATAATTACTTTGTCTTTACAAATATAACTCAAATTAAACTTGAAATAAATGTTGCATATTCACTGCCTAGCGGGAGTTCCAGTTCAATTTTATTGCGCTTTCTTGTTGTTATACACTTTTCACCTGTTACAGGATTAAATCCTTCTTTTTCATATTCTTCCTTCAATATTCCCACTCCACGCTTCTGCCAGCTAGGCACTTTATCATAATTAATTCCCATAGAAAACAGCAATTCATTTTTAAAGGCAACACTTTTTCCCTCAAGCATTCTTGTTGCTTCTCTTTTTGACTTTCCTTGTTTTCTCAAAGTCCAGTAACAATAAGAATTTAAAGAATTTCTGTGTGCATCTTCCTGTCTCCAAAGGAAATACTTCTCCACAAGTTTTATATTTGGAAGAGGGATAATTCTGCAGTCAAATGTTGCTACTCTTCCTATGTCTAGTGAAAATACCGCACTTGCCTCACCTGCCAAAGTAGAATTGTATTTTCTTACTTTTCTTCCAAAAGTATTTTCATCCAAATCAAATAGTAAAGATATTTCATCACTTTCAGTAAAACCATAGATAACTCTGAAACCACAGTCCATAAGATATTCTACAGTTTTAATCATAGAATCTCTAAATCTTATATCAAAAGGAGCCTCATACTTACAGACCTCTTTTGTTAATTTTGTAAATCCCCTGCCATCAAGCCTTGCAATCATATACGTTTCAGGAGTAATCACCTGATCAAGGGACTTTTCATACACTCTCATTTTCTTATCCAAATCATCGAATCTCATAATTTACCTCCATTCTTCAACTACGAAATCATTATCAACAATACTTACAAAATATAGCTCATCAAAACCTTCCTCATATGATGGCATCTCTAATTTATTAGAAGTAGCTGCAATAGCTTTATTAATTATTCTCTCTGTACCTGTTCTTCTTTCATTTCTTTCCAAACAATCCTTAAGCTTTGACTGCATAAAATATCCCACAATCTTATATCCATTTTTCTTTGCTTTTTCAATATATCTAAGGCGGTCAGAAGCAGCCGGATTAGTATTATCAATTACTATGTCCTCTTCTGCCAACAAGGCTCTTAACAACTCAGTTGCTTCCTTATTACGAGTTTTTAACGTGTCAAGATTAATCCTTGTATAATCCGAAAGCCTCTTTTTAGAAAATGTACTTTTACCACTTGCCTGTATGCCAATCATAATTGCCATATTCTTCATATAATCCCTCCTGATTTTAAGTAAAAAAATAGCACCTATCCCATCTGAGATAAGTGCCATTATTGAATCAAAGTAAGAATATATCTACAAAATGCATCTTATCAGAAATGGGTACACAAATAATCCCTGCTCATGTTCTTCATGGCAAAGCTCTTTATGAAACATATTCTGATGTAATCTGCATAATGTAAACATAATATCTCTTCCTTTCTTAGTTTTTATTTTATATTTTAGTAGTATAGCACCAATGTAAATAAAAATCAAGTATTATTTTTCTTTATCATTTGTTTCATCACCATTACCACTTACAGGTATTGCCTCTCCAAGATAAGTTGGTTCAGGTTTAAAAATACACTTTACAAAATCCTTGTCTCTTGCAACTATCTCCCTTATGTCTCGTAAACTCTGACCAGCATAAACTCTTGGATCCGCTCCTACTCCATATGCAGTAAGACCAAGTTTTTCCGCATCATATAATGCTCTGTATAAATGATATTCCTGGGTAACAATCACAACTTTTTCAGCCTGAAATACTTCTTTTGCCCTGTACATAGTTTCATAAGTAGAAAATCCAGCATGATCCATGAAAATATTCTCCGAAGGTACACCTTTTTCAATAGCATAATCCTTCATAAGATTAACCTCATCATAATCTTCTTTTCCATGATCACCACTCATGATAATCTTATTAGAAACACCCTTTTCATATAAATCAATACTATAAAGAAGCCTGTCCTCTAACATAGGACTTGGCTTGTCCCCCCATACACCTGCACCTAATATAATGATGCAGTCAACATCAGATAAGTCAGAATAATCACTTTCCTTTAAAATCTTATCTTTCGTACTTCCCTTTACGTACCAGTTAATTCCCAAGGCAGTTAAGCCCATTACAGCACAAACAACAGCTGCACAAATAATCTTTTTCTTCAAAACCATCACTCTTTCCCATCTAGTATAGAGTTTGCAAAATAGCTGGACTTAAATTCTTCAGCTTTAACAGCGGCCTCCATATCTGAACAATGACAAGTAGAATACTTTTTCTCATATATTTTATCAGTATCACCATTCTCGATGTATTCTTCCAATGTAAATATATCTAGTCCATTTCCAGCCTTACTCTTAGGTACAAATAATGGCATAAGACATTCCAAGAAGCCATATTTAACTTCTTCATTAGGAAAACATAAAGTATATCTTTTTCGTCTTTTGTCATAATCTGCAATAGTCAAATATCCCGTCTGATATAGTAAGGGCACTAGATCAAAAACATCACCTGTATAATCTTTTAAAACCGACTCATTAGCGTAAATTGACTTATCTGTAAATCTTTTTAAAGTAAAATTGCTTTCTTTTACTTTGTTAACAAGTATTGTCGGTGTTCCTGTTTCAAACCAGTAATAATCTGTTTCCTTATCTGACAGTACATTTAATAAACTATATGGGTTATAAACGCCTACTCCATTTTGATGAAAACGATAGCCATCATATGATTTTCTTAACAACACTATGCATTCATCATTTGACATTCCCTCTTCTTCTGCCAATTCCTTAATCTCATTAGAAAAATATTTTTTTAATTCTTCTTCAGTTATGCCACAGATGCCAGAGTACATACTCGTTAACGAAATGTCTTTTAATTGATTAAGATCGCTGAAAATACTAACTTTATGAAATTTTGATACACCAGTAATAAACAAAAACTGGATATAACCATCCGCCCTCTTAAGTCTGCTGAAAAAACCTTTAAATACATCCTTTATATGATTATGTAATTCCTCATCTTCTATGGTATCTAATAATGGTTTATCATACTCATCAATTAAAACAACACACCTCTTGCCTGTCTTTTCAGTTGCTAGTTCTAATAATTTTTGAAATCTATCTCCTACTGTTCTGCCCTTATATTGATTTCCGTAAATTTCTTCCCAATCAGACAACATTCCATCCAGAACAATTTCAATATCAACTTTTTTATAATTATCCCCGTTAAAATCAAAATAAAATACAGGATATGGTTCAAAAGCATCTTTATTGTTTTCTTCAAGTTTCTCAATAGCAAGTCCAGAAAAAAGTTCTTTTTTCCCTTCCCAGTACGCCTTTAAAGTTGAT
>JAILNW010000225.1 GCA_024691145.1 Lachnospiraceae bacterium | reverse complement strand
TATAACATATCAGATGAAAAATGTATTAAAAAATTTCATGAAAATATTAGTATAGAAAATTACAATGAGATAGCATATGAAAAATATATAGAAATGTGTATTAAAAATAATGATATCGCTTGTAGATTTGGTAGAGATTCTCTTGGTATGGAATTGGCATTTATATATAAATAATTGACCTTGAGGTTGCTAAAACATCAACCAAATTTTTTGCAGGATTACCCTGATAATCTTATAATGGTCAGTTTTTTGGATAGCTTTATTGGATTATTTGTTCAGGATATGGGAGAAGTTTACTCATATATTACTTATGATGTGCTTCCGGATGATATAACAGTGGAAGAGCTTGAGAAAATAGCATTTGAAAATTTAATTAGAGATACCAGGTATCAAATATCCCAGTCTAATGATCCTGATATTTATGGAATACTGGCAGGGGGGAATTTTGAAGCTGAAAGTTTGTGTCTTCAGGAAATATGGGAATATGCTTCAAAGGAACTAGAGGATGATCTGTTAATTGCAGTTCCAACAAAAGATATGGTACTTTTTGTTAAAGCGGGGGAGAAGGGACATAAGGAAAAACTGTTAAAAATGGCAAAGAGGATTTTTAAAGATAATGAAAAACATACACCTTATTTGGTGTTTTGCAATGACTTGCTAATGTATTCTAAAAAAGATGCAAGCCTTAAGGTTGTAGAGAAATATTAATATAAATAAGATGTTAACAGAAGCGAGGTAATTATTTTGACGATAGAAGAGGTTTTTGACGATTTTGATAAAAAATATGGTGATGATTTTAATTGGATACTGCTTCCGTTTCAAGATGAGTTTTTTTTAAATGAATTAAAAAATGAATTAGGAAAGGAAGATAACCTTTTTAATAATGAGGTTTTGGCGGTTGCCAGGTGTGAGTCAAATGATGATGTACTTTATTTTGTTGGAAGCAAAGATGGGAAGGTTCATTTTGTGGATAGGAATGGTGCTGACATTTGGAAATGGAGTGAGGAGGTTTATGAGTATGCAAAGAGAGTGTAGGGAAGACAATAAAATAATAAGAAATTTAAATATGGATAAACATCAAGGAATAAAAGGACTATTCTTTGATTTTGATGGGGTTATAACAACTGAGAAGAATGGTTCTCCTTCGATAGTTTCTTATATTTCCAAAGAGACAAATATCTCTTATGAAATTGTTGAGAATGCTTATTACAAACATAATAATGATCTTTTATATGGAACAATTACCCATAGAGATATGTGGAACCAGTTTTGCATAGATATATGTCAATCTTTGGATATTTCTATACTTGAAAAAGCATTCTTGAATGTTACTTTTGACGAGAAGATGATTGGGTATATAAAAGAGAGACACAACAATTATCTTATTGGAATGATAACCGACAATAAGGCAGATAGAATAGATACTATTGTTAATAATTCTGTACTTAAAGAATTGCTTGATATTGTAATAATTTCCGCAAATGTTCATAGCAGAAAATCTGAAAGAAAGATATTTGAGGAAGCATTAAAACAGTCTGGTTTAAAGGCTGAAGAGTGTGTATTTATTGATAATACAGCTTCTAATTTGGTTAAACCATCTGAAATGGGATTTACTACAATTTATTTTGACGATGAGAAAAGGGATTTCAACAGTTTGTATTGTTATTAATTTGGGAGGAATAAATCGGAAAAAAATAAAAAGATAGAAAAATAGAATGGTATAATTAATATCTTATGTAATTAATATTAGATGTAATATTGGTTATGACACTTTATCGAGACAGAGAATTGGTAAAATTTTCTTTAATTTGGTTATAATTTGTGTTATAATATACTTTGATTTTGTATGTGTAATTTAGAAAAAATCTTACAATTGTTAATAGTCGACGAAGGTCGCTTTAACAAATCTAGGATAACATAAATGTTTGCTTACCAGGGAAGAAGCCTTGGGTGGCGAATCATGCCTTTGTAACATACATTAATTTGTGGAGATGATAAAAATGAGCGTAAGAGAAATCAATCCTAAAGAAACGACACGAGCGTCAGCATTTAAATTATGGATGACAGCACCGAATCCTATGGTAACATTATTTAAGACATTTGATGTTATGCCTCTAATTAATAAAAGCAAAAAAAGAGGTGTCAAATTTAATATGCTTCTTGATTATTGCATAGGAAAAGCAGCAAGCACAATAAAAGAGTTTTATATGCTGCCCGTTGGCGATAAACTGATGCAGTACGATAAAATAGCAGTCAATACAATCGTAAAAAATAAAGTTAGCGAAGTAAGTTCCTGCGATATTGCTTATACGGATGACCTTGAACAATTTAACGCAGATTATTTGAAATATACGAAACAAGTCCATGATACCTGTACCGATTATGACTTGTCAGAAAAACATATGGTGATTGATTGGAAACAAAAATTTTCGGATAATAGAAAACAGTTTCCGAAGATTAAGGGAACATATTTAGAACAATTGCCAATAGCACGAAATCAAACCATTGAAAATGCTATTGCAGATGCGGTAAAGGAGATTCTTAATTCTCAAGAAACGGATTATAGTTGTGAGAAAAGACGGATAGATGATTTGGTTGCAGAATTATATAATCTTACACTTGAAGAAATGAATGTTATAAAAGAATGTAGTTTTGAGTAAAGCTGGAGGTGGCGTATGGCTGATATTAAATTTGAAATCAAAGAAGAGTGTGGTGTCTTATCTGAAAGTGCCAAAGGATGGAAAAAGGAATTGAATCTTATTTCATGGAATGATGCTGCTCCAAAATATGATATTCGTGACTGGTCTCCAGATCATGAAAAGATGGGAAAAGGTGTTACTTTATCTGCAGATGAAGCTAAAGCATTGTATGATGTTTTAAAAAATATAATGGAAGGATAATTAGAATGAGTTAAAGCCTGTTATATAGGCTTTGGTTCTTAATTCTATAATTGGTGAATAATGGAAAACGAATTTCAACCTAAAATTTTTATATCATACTCTTGGAGTAGTGATGATATGGTTCTTGCGTTGGCGCAAAGGCTTGTATCTCATGGTGTAGATGTTGTACTAGATAAATGGGATTTAAAAGAAGGTCAGGACAAATATGCTTTTATGGAACGCTGTGTTAATGATGTTGAAATCACAAAGGTATTAATCATATGTGATAGGGCTTATGCAGATAAAGCTAATAACCGAAAAGGTGGAGTAGGTGATGAAACTGTAATTATATCAAGTGAAGTATATGGAAATATGGAACAGGAGAAATTTATTCCGATAATTGCTGAAAAGGATGAGAATGGCAATCCTTATGTTCCAACCTACATAAAGACACGTATTTACATCGATTTATCAGATGAAAATAGATATGAAGATGAATACGAAAAGCTTCTGCGAAATATTTATAATAAGCCGTTGAATGCGAAACCTATATTAGGGAAAATGCCTGAGTGGCTTGAAGAAGAATCAGTTAATTATTTTCCATTGGCTGATTTAATAAAACAAATAAAAGACAGTAAAACAGAGATAAAACGTAAAAATTGTATTTCAAGATTTAAGACTGAGTATTGTAATGTTTTGAAATCATTATACAAAAGAGGCGTTACACCAGAGGATGAGTTTAAGAACTTTAATAAAACTAAAAGGATTAGAGACTATTATCTTGATTTTTTACAGGTGCTTGCAGAGTCTGATGACGGTTATTCGGATTGGATAATTGAATTCATTGAAGATGGTTACAATTTTTCCACGAATTTAAACAATTTAGTTGAAGGGAAAGTTACTCTTGGCTCTGAAAGTGATATTGATATTTTTAAGATTCACTGGTGGGAAGTGTTTATATTTACGTTTGTTTATTTGAGGAATATTAAGGATTACAAAGCGATGAATAATATGCTTTCACATACTTATTTCTTAAATCGAAATTTACTTGGTGGACAAACAGAAATATGCAACTATACAGAATTTAGACATCATAGTCATATTATTGAGGATATTTATAAGCCAACAACGGATAAGAAAACTTGCTATACCTTGTTGGGAGATGTTATATGTAATGAGCGTGAAAAACTTCCTATATACTCTAAAGAAAAGATTGCTCAAGCGGATTTGTTTTTATATCAAGTGTACAATGCCTTTGATTTACAAACTGATGAAGGTCGTTATTGGAACGATTACTGGTTCCCAACATTTTATGTTTATGCTAAAGAGAAAGGACTAGATTGGAAACGTATGTGTTCAAAAAAATTCTGTCAGAATATGTTTATTTTATTTGGAGTAAACACAATGGAGGAATTAAAGGAAAAAATTTCCAGATGTAAGAACGAGCATGATATGAGATACAATAACAGCTTCGGTTGTGCACCCACAATAAGAGATTGTATTAATCCTGAATCAATAGGTGAATTAAATTAGAATGATAGTATGATAATATAATGTTATAATTATATGAGTAAGCTCATTTTTGAAAATGAATTCATTGAAACATATAAATGTTTAACACTTGAATACAATATTGTTATGAGTATTTGGGTGTTTAAATGTTTTGTGACGTAGAGAACTAAGAAAATATTGATGTAATGTACTAACTAAATCCAAAGATATGTATTGTTTAGTATATCTAAATAAATAATACATATGTAAATGAAGTTATATTAAAAGTGTTTGATTAGATAATTGTTAACTTACATTTATATAGAAAAATAAAAATATTAAAAATTAAGAAATGGAGAGATAATAATGGCAGAGTTTAAGTATGAAATTATTGAAGAAATAGGTGTTCTTTCGGAGAGTGCAAAAGGATGGAAAAAGGAACTTAACAAGATTTCATGGAATGGTGCAACAGCTAAGTATGATATTAGATAATGGGCACCTAATCATGAAAAAATGGGTAAAGGAGTAACTTTATCTGAGAAAGAAATGGAAGAATTAAAGAAACTGCTAAAGTAGTACAATTTATAAAAAACTATGATTATGTCGATATAGACATAGTCATAGTTTTTTTATTTTACTGACAATATCAAAATAAATGGGATAAGGAGCCTA
>JAILNW010000200.1 GCA_024691145.1 Lachnospiraceae bacterium | reverse complement strand
TATATGGAGGATTTTATATGCCAGATTCAAATAAGCAACCATCACTTACAAGTAAAATGGATTCTGAATCAAATAATAATCAGGAAATAGAAGCTGAATATAGTGAAAAAGATATTTTAGATGAAAATGGACATTCGTCATACCATGATTATATAATTTTTGCTGTTACATTTGCAGCAGCTATTATGTTATTTCTTAGTAATTTTGATATGTCTGGTGCCGTAGGAAAGATTGTAAATAACCTTTTATTTGGTTTATTTGGAATTATAGCTTATGTGGCACCAATTATATTATTTGCTATTGTTTATGTATATGTTTCAAACAGGGAAAGCATATTTGCCACAAGAAAATGCGTAAGTGCATTTGGTATTATAACTGTAATATGCTCATTAATACAGTTAAATGGATATGATGATTCTGTTAAATTAACTGAATTTTATTCAATATCAAAAACAGACAGAACTGGCGGTGGTTTTATAGGCGGTCTTTTCTGCAAACTTTCATACAGGCTTTTTGGTGTTGGAGGAAGTATTGTTTTACTGCTTCTTATTGCAGTTATTTGTCTTATAGTAATAACTGACCAGATGTTATTTGATATGGTAAAGAATGCATATAAATCAGTTGTTACTAAGATGGAAACAGCAGACGAAAAGTTTTATGATGCCAAGGAAACAGACTATGTGGAGTATGTAAATGTTACTGAAGAGGATGAGGAGGCTCCTAAGAGAAGACCTGCCCAGACTTATACATTTGAAAGAGTGGTTTCAGAAAGTGAAACTGAGATAGTAAAACCTGACGAGGTTATTAAGGATGAGATAATAGAAATTAATCCTAAAAAAAATATTGTTATTCCTGCCGAAGAGACTGAGGATGTTGTTGAGGACATTATTGATAACAGTACCCCTATTGATGTTAATAGTAATATGGATATAGAAAGTACTGAGATTTACGAACAGGAATTAAATAATAAATTTAACAATGGAAAATCAAATGATATAGAAGATTATGACATACTTAATATGGCAGATGATCTTGTTAATGACAGACTTAAGGATGATTATCTTTCTGTTTGTGAAATTACAAATGACAGTGATAATACAGAAACATTGCTAATTGAAAAATCAGAGGAAGAAACTAAAGCAGAAGATATCCAGGATAATACTGATGCGGAGGTTTCAATTCTGCATGTTATTGAGGATAAGAATAATCAGCCACAAAGCAAGATGGAAAAGAAGATGGCTAATGAAGGAACCATTAAGCCAGCTAACGTCTCTAAAAAATATAAGTTTCCTCCTGCAAGTCTGTTAATTAAGCTTGATGATGATAACAGCGACAAGAATTCAAAAGAACATATAGAAACTGCCAAAAAGCTTCAGGAGACATTTGACAGCTTTGGTGTAAGGGTAACCATAACTAATATAAGCTGTGGTCCTTCTGTTACAAGATATGAGGTTCAGCCTGACCAGGGTGTTAAGGTAAGCAAAGTTACTAATCTTTCTGATGATATTAAACTTAATCTTGCAGCAGCTGACATAAGAATTGAAGCACCTATACCAGGAAAAGCAGCTATTGGTATAGAGGTTCCTAATAAAGACAGTAATTCTACAGTATATTTGAAGAGTCTTTTAGAAAGCAAGGTATTTAAGGCTTCTAAATCTTCCTTATCCTTTGCTGTTGGAAAAGATATTGCTGGTCAGGAAGTAATTGCAGATATCGCAAAGATGCCTCACCTTCTTATAGCAGGTCAGACAGGTTCTGGTAAGTCAGTTTGTATTAATACTCTGATTATGAGTATTTTATATAAGGCTCATCCGGATGATGTTAAGTTAATTATGATTGATCCTAAAGTTGTTGAGCTTAGTGTATATAATGGTATACCTCATCTGTTAATTCCTGTTGTTACAGACCCAAAGAAAGCTTCAGGTGCTTTAAACTGGGCCGTTGCAGAGATGACAGAAAGATATAACAAGTTTGCTGAACTTGGTGTAAGGGATATTGCAGGATTCAATAAAAAAGTAACTTCTGTACCTGATAATGATATACCAAGATATCAGAAAATGTCTAAGATTGTTATAATTGTTGACGAGCTTGCAGATCTTATGATGGTTGCTCCAGGTGAAGTTGAAGATGCCATCTGCCGTCTTGCTCAGATGGCACGTGCAGCAGGTATTCATCTTATTATAGCAACTCAGAGACCTTCGGTTAACGTTATTACAGGACTTATTAAGGCAAATATACCATCAAGAATTGCTTTTTCCGTTACTTCAGCCATTGATTCAAGAACAATTATTGATGGTAGCGGAGCTGAGAAGCTTCTTGGAAAGGGAGATATGCTTTTCTTCCCGGCTTCTTTCCCAAAACCAGTAAGAGTTCAAGGTGCCTTTGTAACTGATAACGAAGTTAATGATGTTGTTGATTTCCTTAAAAATCAGAATTATCAGTCAGATGATGCTGAAGATATAGATTCTAAGATTGAAAGTGTTGTTATGACATCTGTTCAGACTCAGGAACTGTTAACTGCTAAAAACGAGAATTCAAAGGATGATTACTTTGTACAGGCTGGAAGGTGTATTATTGAAAAGGATAAAGCATCTATTGGAATGTTACAGAGAGTATATAAGATTGGATTTAACAGAGCAGCAAGAATTATGGACCAGCTTTGTGAAGCCGGAGTTGTAGGACCTGAAGAAGGAACAAAACCAAGAAAGATTCTTATGACAAGTGAAGAATTTGATAAATATATAGAAGAGTGTTTATAGGTAATTTGTTATGAAGGGAATACTTATTGTAAACCATTATCTGAATAGTGATAAATTTACAAGCCTTAATAAATGGGTACTTGAATCCGCTAAGAAGTATAACATTGATATGAAAATATTTACAAACAGGGAGGTTATGCTTCTTAGCGAAGATGAGATTAAGTCTCAATGTGATTTTATTCTTTTCTGGGATAAGGATATTATGCTTGCCAAAAGACTTGAGAATATGAATATAAGAGTTATTAACAGTTCTGACAGTATACTTAACTGTGATGATAAGGCTCTTACTTATTTGAAATTATATAATAGCGGTATTCAAATGCCAAAAACAATAATTGCTCCTATGACATATGATAATATTGGATATAGTGACAGCGGATTTTTAAAGGAAGCAGCAGATATTTTATCTTTCCCTCTTATTATTAAAGAACGTTTTGGCTCTTTTGGATACCAGGTTTATAAAGCCGATAATTATGAAGAGTTACATAGAATTTCCTATGAAAAATGGAATAATAAACTTATTTTCCAGCAGTATATTAAAGAAACAGAGGGAAAGGATATAAGAATTAATGTTGTTGGAGGCAAGGTTGTTGCTGCGATGAAAAGAGTGGCAAAGGAAAATGATTTTAGGGCTAATATTACTAATGGCGGAACAATGTCTAAATATACACCAACTGATAAAGATTGTGAAATTGCAATTAAGGCTTCAGAAATTTTGGGACTGGATTTTTGTGGTGTTGATTTGCTTTTTGGAGCAGAAGATAATGAACGATATTTATGTGAAGTAAATTCAAATGCCCATTTTATTAATATTTTCAATTGTACCGGAGTAAATGTGGCTGATAAAATTTTCGAGTATATCAGAGGTAATGTTTAATGAATGGCTGGATTATATATAATTTAAAGGATTATGAAAGAAATAAAGCATTTGCAGAGATGATTATTAATCAAGGGATGAAGTCTGATTTAAGTATCAGACTTCTATTTGTTGAAAAATTAAAATTTGGAGTAAAAAACAAAAAGCCTTATATTTTCTATGATAATGAGGAAATTAAAAAAGCTGACTTTGCTATTATGAGAATTATTTATCCTTTATTATCAAAACATCTTGAAATATGTGGCATAAACGTTTATAATAATTCTTTAGTTGCAGATATTTGTAATGATAAAGCAAAAACCTATCAGCATTTGTCAAAAACAGATATTAATGTGCCAGATTCTTATTTTGTTAAGAGGGATTATATGGATTATTATATTAATAATGGACTTATTAATGATGATGATGTCATTAAAAGTGTTGACGGACATGGAGGAAGTGAGGTTTCTCTTTATAATGAGTCATTTGAATATAATAAAGTAAAAGACTATGTAATTCAGCCTTTAATAACAAGAAGTGGCAAGGATGTTAGGATTTATATATTGGATAATAAGATTCTTGCAGGGGTTTTAAGAACTTCCTGTAACAGCTTTAAGTCTAACTATTCCTTAGGAGGAAAGATTGAATTATTTAATGACATTGACCTTATTAAAAAAGATGTTTATACTGTAATTGATTATTTTATGCAGTGTACGAAAGATTATAAGGTTCCTGGAATTACATTTGCAGGGATAGATTTTATAATTGACGACAATAATAATTTCTTTTTTAATGAGATTGAGGATGTTGTAGGCTGCAGAATGCTTTACAATGTTAGTGATATAAAAGCAGATGAATTGCTAATACAAACAATATTTGCAAAAATTTGTAAATTTTGATATAATATAATAAGATAATTGTTACTATTCACATTTAGTATAAAATGGATAAAGCTTACATGCTTGCATGTAAAGCTGAAAGCCATTTTATACTAAAACTGTGAAGCAGGAACTTTCCAAATAGTCGCAGACATTAGCTGCATAGCAGCGACATATGCGAAGCAGATGGTCTGTGACTTAATTTGGAAAGTTAAATGTGAATAGTAACAATGCATTAACATTACGAGGAGGATTTTTTTAATGAAGACAGATATTGAGATAGCTCAGGAAGCAAAAATGATTAATATTGGGAAAGTGGCTGCAAAGCTGGATATTAGTGAAGAAGATTTAGAATTTTATGGAAAATATAAAGCGAAACTTTCAGACGAGCTTGAGGAAAAGGTTAAGAATAATAAGGATGGAAAGCTTATTCTTGTTACAGCAATTAACCCTACTCCTGCAGGTGAAGGTAAGACTACAACTACAGTTGGTTTGGGACAGGCTTTAGGACTTCTTAACAAAAAGTCTGTTATAGCATTAAGAGAGCCTTCTTTAGGACCTTGCTTTGGTATTAAAGGTGGTGCAGCAGGTGGCGGATATGCTCAGGTTGTACCTATGGAAGAACTTAATTTACATTTTACAGGTGATTTTCATGCAATTACTTCAGCTAATAATCTTTTGGCTGCCATGCTTGATAATCATATCCATCAGGGTAATAAGCTTAACATTGATCCAAACCAGATTGTATGGAAGAGATGTGTAGATATTAATGACAGAGTTCTTCGTAACATTGTAGTTGGACTTGGCAGAAAAGCCGATGGTATTACAAGAGAAGATCATTTTATTATAACTGTTGCTTCTGAAATTATGGCTATATTATGTCTTGCAGAAGATATGTCTGATCTTAAAAAGCGTCTTTCTAATATAATTGTTGCATATACTTATGAAGGAAAACCTGTAACTGCAGGTGATATTAAGGCTGTTGGTTCTATGGCAGCACTTTTAAAGGATGCTATTAAACCAAATATTATACAGACACTTGAGAACACTCCTGCACTTGTACATGGCGGACCATTTGCAAATATTGCTCATGGATGTAACAGTGTAAGAGCAACAAAGATGGCTTTAAAGCTTGCTGATTATGTTGTAACTGAAGCTGGATTTGGTGCTGATCTTGGTGCTGAGAAGTTCTTTGACATTAAGTGCCGTATGGCTGGACTTAAGCCGGATGCAGTTGTACTTGTTGCTACCGTAAGAGCACTTAAGTATAATGGCGGAGTTGCTAAAGCTGAATTATCAAAGCCTGATTTAGAAGCTTTAAAGAAAGGTATTGTAAACCTTGAAAAGCATATTGAAAACATACAGAAATATAATGTTCCTGTAGTTGTTACACTTAACAGATTCGTTACTGACTCTGAAGAGGAACTTTCATTTGTTAAAGATTTCTGTATTAACAAGGGCTGTGACTTTGCATTATCTAATGTATGGGAAAAAGGTGGCGAAGGTGGTATAGAACTTGCAAATAAAGTTTTAGAGACTTTAGAAAATAAAGAAAGCAATTTTAAACCTCTTTATAGCCTTGATTTATCTATAAAAGAAAAGATTGAAACTATAGCAAAAGAAATATATGGTGCAAGTGGAGTTACATATGATGTAAGTGCACTTAAATCAATTGAAAGATTAGAAGAATTAGGATATGGTTCTGTTCCTGTCTGTATGGCAAAGAATCAGTATTCTTTATCAGATGATCCTACAAAACTCGGAAGACCAACTGATTTTACAGTTAATATAAGAGAAGTTTATGTTTCTGCAGGAGCAGGCTTTGTAGTTGCCATTACCGGAACTATTATGACTATGCCAGGTCTTCCTCTTCATCCTGCTGCAGAAAATATCGATGTTAATGATGAAGGAGTAATTACAGGATTATTCTAATAATCAAAAAAATGTTTACAGGAGGAATTTTATGCAAAAACATATACTTGTAGTTGATGATAATGCAACCAATTTGCACATTGCAGAAAATTCATTAAAACCTGAATATAAGCTTACACTTTTACTGTCAGGTGAACAGGCGCTTAAATTTTTATCAAGAAATAAGCCGGACCTTATTCTTCTTGATATAAGCATGCCTGGAATGGATGGTTTTGAAACTATTAAACGAATAAAAGAAAATCCTGATACAGCAAATATCCCTGTAGTCTTTTTAACTGCCATGACTGAGTCAGAAAGCGAAGTTAAAGGACTGCAGCTTGGAGCTGCTGACTTTATTGCAAAGCCTTTTGTGCCTGAAGTAATGTTAAGACGTGTAAGTATGCAGATTGAACTTGCTTCTTACCGTAACCAGCTCGAAAAAATGGTTGATGAAAAAACAACAACTGTAGAAAAACTTCAGGATGTTATAGTATCAAGTATAACAGAACTTGTGGAGTTTAGAGATAAGGTTACAGGTGGTCATGCAAGAAGAAGCAAGGATTATCTTGAAATATTTGTAAAATATTTAGCAGAAGAGCCTGAATATAAAGATTATCTTACTCCAGAGATGATTAATAATATTTTAAGGGCAGGTCCTTTACATGATGTTGGAAAGATAGGAATTAATGATGATATTCTGAATAAAGACAGAGGTCTGAACTTTGCAGAATATGAATATATGAAACAACATACAATTAACGGTGGAGAGGCTTTTGAGAATGCCTTAAAACAGCTTCCTGGTAATCAGTTCCTTGAAATTGCCAAGGAGATGGCGAAGTATCATCATGAACATTGGGACGGTAATGGTTATCCAGAACACCGTAAGGGTGAAGATATACCTCTTTCAGCCCGTATTATGGCTATAGCTGATGTTTATGACGCATTAACTACAAAACGTTCATATAAAGAGCCATATAGTCATGAGGAAGCATTAAATATAATGACTTCAGCTAGTGGAACACAATTTGATCCAAAACTAATAGACGTATTTTTAAAATGTTCTGAAGAATTCCGTATACTTTGCAATTCTTTCAAGGAGGAGTAGACTTGTTTGATTTTAAAATGGTATCAAAGGCTGTATTTTATATACATGTTTTACTATGTGGATATTTTATAATATTTGCTAATACACTTGAACTGCCAACATATCTTGTAATTTATGCATGTTTGTCGGCTATTCTTGGTGTGCTTGTAACTACCATTCAAAATCCAAAGTGGCTTAAATTAACAAAGTATTGTAATCCTACTTTGTTATTTGGTCTTGCTGTTCTTTATGGTATGCAGATGAAAAAACTTTCAGTAATATCCGTATTACTCCTTGCAATTACCTGCATATCTGCATTATATGCAGATTTTAAAGTTACAATTATGATTATGTTTTATTCTTTATTTGTATACTTGTTTTCTTTAGAATTTGCACGTGATGCCCTTACTAATGATGGAAATCTTACAGAAGGTGATGTATTTATCAATATGTTTTCTTTATTTTTGGGGCAGGTAATGATTGTCCTGCTGCTGGTATTTTGTAAAAATGCCATAAGTATATCTAAAAATAAGACAAAACAGGTTGAGGAATTACTTACAGAAGTTGAGATTAAAAGGCGTGAAGCAGAAAGAGCTGACAAATCAAAATCTGACTTTCTAGCAAATATGAGCCATGAAATCAGAACACCCATGAATGCCATATGTGGTATGGTTGAGCTTCTTTTGCAAAACGACCTTGATCCTAAACAATATGAATATGTTAATACAATCAAAGTTGCTTCAAATGGTTTGCTTGGCATAGTTAATGATATTCTTGATTTTTCAAAAATTGAAGCTGGAAAGCTTGAAATAATAGAAGAAGAGTATAATATCAGCTCCACTATTAATGATATAATTAATATTATTAATACTAAGATTGATAAGTCTAAGGTGGCATTTTTAATAAATATTAATCCAAATCTGCCTATGATGATGTTTGGCGATGAAATACGTGTTAAACAGATAGCTCTTAACATTCTTACAAATGCAGCAAAGTTTACAAGCGAAGGATATATATCTTTTAATATCGATTATAAAAAAATAAGAAGCAATACAATTGAAATATATATTGAAGTAACTGATACCGGTATTGGTATAAAAAAAGAACACTTAGATGAGATATTTGATGAATTTAAGCAGGTTGATACAAGAAGAAACCGTAATATTCAGGGAACAGGTCTTGGACTTGCCATTTGTAAACGTCTTTCTGTTTTAATGGGCGGTTCAATTAAAATGCGAAGTGAATATGGTAAAGGTACAACCTGTACCGTAACTATTCTTCAGAAAATTAAAAGCACAGAACCATGTGCAGTTGTTAAAGAGGCAAAGAATAAAAAGGTTCTTATTTATGAGCCTAACAAATATATTTTAAACAGTATGAGTGCTTTATTTAATTCACTAAAGGTAAATAGTGAATTTACAACTGACAGTGATGAATTTAAAGTTCTTTTAAGTTGTAAACATTATGATTTTGGTTTTTATGACTATGATACAGTTGGAAACATGGACTCAATTTTTTATGACGATAATAATGATGCAAAACTTGTAGCAATGGTTTCAAATATGGATATTGATATTAAAAGTTCTTCTGATAATCAGACTTTATATATTAATAAACCAGTGCATTATTTATCCGTTGTTCCTATTTTAAATGGTGAAGATCCAAATGCTGTAAAGAATTATCATAATGAAACTTCGTTTATTGCACCAGATGCCAAGATTCTTCTTGTTGATGATAACGTAGTTAACTTAAGAGTTGCAGAGGGGCTTCTTAAGAACTATCAGGTTCAGGTTACAACTGCTACAGGTGGTTTTGAAGCGATTGATATAATCAGAGAAAAACCTGTATTTGACCTTATTCTTATGGATCACATGATGCCTCAGATTGATGGTGTTGATACAGTTAAAATAATAAGAAATTCTTCTGATCCATATTGCAGAAGAGTTCCAATTGTTGCTTTTTCTGCAAACGCATTAAAGGAAGCGCAAAGCATGTTCCTTCAGAATGGTTTTGATGATTTCCTTGCAAAACCGATTGAAGTTAAAGCACTTAAACAGTTACTGCTTAAATGGATTCCAAAAACTAAGCAGTTAAAACAGATTAATACTAAAACAGAAGATAAAGAGCCAGATAATCAGCCAAAGCTTATATTAAAGCGAATAGATACAAATGTTGGTCTTGACAGCTGTATGGGTGATATGGATGCATATAAGGATATTCTTTTAATATTTGCTAAAAATGGTATAAAAATGCTTGATCAGATAAATGATGCTTTTAATTCTAATAATATAAGTGATTTTACAACATTTACACA
>JAILNW010000150.1 GCA_024691145.1 Lachnospiraceae bacterium | reverse complement strand
GTCCTTTCTTATATAGATATATAAATATTTATATTTCTAATAATATTTAATAAGGGCTGTTGAATTGTTAATATATCCGATATTTTCCTAAATTAAAGGATTCTTCTAAATAAATAAGTGTTAAAAATTTAAAAATATTTGATGATTTATGTTTATATCTATATTCAAATAATAATTGTATATAAACATGAAAACACAACAGAATAAACAGGTTAATTAACATTAAGCTTTTTAGTAATTATTTCGACCTTGCTTTTAAGAATATCATCATTTTCAATATCATCTTTAAGCTTCTGGACTCCGTGCAGAACGGTAGAATGATCCTTTCCAAGAAATTCTCCTATTTTGGTAGATGAATAATCTGTGTATTCGGAACACAGATACATTACTATCTGTCTTGGTATTACTATATCTTCATTACGTTTTTTTGATTTAATATCTTCAGGTTTAACATTTAAATGTTCACATACAACATCAAGTATATGTTGGGGAGTTATCTTATTAGGGGTATTAGGAGATATAAAATCCTTAAGTGCATCCTTAGCACGTTCCACAGTTATTTCATGTCTTTCACCCAGAATATAATAAGCATTAAGTTTATTAAGTGATCCTTCAAGTTCCCTTATATTTGAATTGACATTTTTAGCGACATAGTCAATTACTTCATCACTTATATGATAGCCGCCTGTTTCTCTCTTTTTCTTAAGTATTGCAACCCTGGTTTCGTAATCAGGTGACTGTATATCTATTGTAAGTCCCCAGTTAAACCTTGATCTTAAACGTTCTTCAAGTATTGACATGTCTTTTGGAGGCTTATCAGATGTAATTACTATCTGCTTATTTTCCTGATAAAGTTTCTCAAAAGTATTGAAAAATTCAACCTGGGTACTTTCTTTTCCTATAATAAACTGAATATCATCTATCAGTAATACGTCTATATTTCTGTATTTTTCCCTGAATCTGTTTATTACGGTGGGATTATTCTTATTAAGTCTTATTGCTTCAACAATTTCATTAGTAAAAGTTTCACTCGGAACATACATAACTCTGCATGAAGGATTGCTGTTTATTATAAAATTTCCTATGGCATGCATCAGATGAGTCTTTCCAAGACCTGGTCCCGAATATAAGAACAAAGGATTATATACTTCTCCCGGAGTTTCAGCCACTGCAAGAGCTGCAGAATGTGCAAGATTATTATTGCTTCCTACTACAAATGTGTCAAAATTGTATTCAGGTTTTAAATTTGAACTCTCATAAAGAATATTATTATGATTATTAAGAGGAGCGGTACCTATACCTGAATTAAGATCTTTTTGCAGTATGAACTTTATTTCATATTCTTTATGAAGTGCTTCAGCTATACTTACTTTAATAGGAAGATAATATTTTGTACTTATATAATTTACTGACTGGGCTTTATCGGAAGGTATCAATATAGTTATTGTATCCTCAGTCATTTCATGTATTGAAAGTGGTTGTAACCATGTTTTAAAAGATATGTCTGTTAATGCATGTTCTTTTTGTATAGATAATTTAATTTCATCCCATTTACTTAAAAGTTCTTCCATCGGGGTATACCTCAAGCAATAACCTAAAATCTGATTTAGGGCCGCTTACGTAAATTACAGCCTATTATATATTAAACCAAATATATTAAATAAGCAAATAAATAATGTACAATAAATTATTACTTGTGGATTGTTTTATCAACAGTTTTATTATTGAAAAATATAAAAGATTGTATACTTATTAACAGGGTTGTTGATAACTTTTCACATAATGTGGAAAAATATTATGTAAATTATAATGTTTTTTGCTTGACTGGTTATTTACTATTTAATATAATTGTAACGATTGTTTGATAACGCATACATTAAATTATATAAATATTACTAATATTGAGATAGGAGGTGCCTTATCATGAAGATGACATTTCAGCCAAAGAAGAGACAGAGATCCAAGGTTCATGGATTTAGAAGTAGAATGAGTACTCCGGGCGGAAGAAAAGTTTT
>JAILNW010000114.1 GCA_024691145.1 Lachnospiraceae bacterium | reverse complement strand
AGTGTAATGTCATAATTACCAGCCTTTGCCGGTGTCCATGGTGTATCACTATAATTTGAATATAATGTTTCTGATTCATTAGTGTCCTTATTTGTTATAATATACATTCTTGTATTAGGCGCTTTATATATTCTCTCATTTTCGGTTTTGTCTTTAAATACTACTGTTTCTCCTAATTTAACACTGTCTGCTGGTTCTGTTACAACATTAGTTATTTTAAACTTTTTAAATGTTGCATTAAACTCCTTGCTTACTTTATTGCCATCAGCATCCTCTACATCCATATAGAATGTAACCTTCTCCATTGCAGGTGGCACAATATAACCTGTAAATAATGAACTTGATGATGTAAAACTTGAAATTGTTGTTTTTTCATTGTCCTTGTTATAGTAACCAATAGTTATGCCATAAGGTAATTTACCTCCGCTGATATCAGCAAATACAGTCTGGTGATCACCATAAACCAGGTCAGAATTTGCAAATCTTACATTCTCTAATGTTAATTTCTTCTCTGCTTCAAGAACTTCAAATGTAATAACAGATGTCTTTGTATAGTATCCACCAGAGTGTACAAAACCTTGTATTTTATATGTTCCTTTTTCTGTTGGTGTCCATGTGGCTCCCAGTCCATTTTTGCTCTTAATAGTCGTTTCTTTTCCAGACTCATCAGTAATCTTATAATCAGTATATGCATTATCACATAAGAAAATTGCCTTTACATTAAGGTTAACTGAATTTCCCTCTTTAACTGGTGTAGCTACATCTGTAAGTACACCACTTGTTAAAATAAGATAACTAACATTAAAGTTATGCAAATATCCTACAGCCTCATTACCAAGACCATCAGTTACTTTAACTTTTATATCATAAATATCTGCAGGTCTCATAGTTAAAGTTGTTGTATTATTACTAGAATTAACTGATAGTTCACGAACATTAGTATCTTCTTTTCTTGTATATGAAAATGAATAACTTGCTGTTGCTTTATCCATTCCATAACATTCTGCTGTAAATTTTACTTTATTTCCACTTCCAATTGAACAATATTCACTTGGAATTATTTTAACTCCATACTCCTTGCTATCTGGATCATCAATCTGTGTAATAACACCATTCTTGTAAGTATAAGTTCCCTTTCCAAATCTATAGTTATTACCATTGTTGCTGTCCCAGTTATTGTTGCCATCATTAAAGCATACTGTAACTCCCTTTGCTTTTCCCAGGTCTATAACTGCAACATGATCAAATCCATATACGTCAAAGTTCGTTGCCATCTGGACTCCCGGAACGTTAGTCCAGTTCTGTCCGTCTATACAGTAGTGAATGTTAGGATATTTGTAACCTGAATAATATATAGTAGTTGTATTCACTTTATTTACTGGTATATTATCAGTATCAATAACATCCATTATTATATCTTTATCTTCTCCATTTTTAACAACTTCAGTACCAATAATGTCTTTATACTCTTTGTTTGTTGCCTCATCAATTATCTTTACATCCTTTATAGTCATAGGAACTTCATTTGCATCATCATTAAATCTCATTTTCCATGTATATTTCTTCAAACTTGTTGAATTAACATCAGGTATTACGTTATCAAGTGCAACAACGAATGTTCCTTCTCTTTGTCCAAAGCTGTCAAAACCTTTATTTATTTCCTTACTTCCATTATTCTTTGGATCTGCATAATTTGATGTTGTTCTATGAAGTACAAATACATTATAATTATTTGGGTTTCCAGCACCATCTTCAGCAATAATTGTTCCATCAATCTCTTTAACATCATCACTCACAATTGTGAACTGCGCGTACTGCTTTGGATATTCAGTTCTTACAACATAACCTGCAAAATCCCAAAGTGCTTTATCTCTCGTTGATAAATTAATATCATAATCCGGGTTATATTCTGTTTGTGATACTGTATTAAGTGCATCATATGACAGCCATATAAATCCATCATTACCATCTGACCAGTACTTTCCATATGAATTGGCAAGTTTAAAAGCACCCATCTCAGCCTTCTCTTTTATTCCATTGTGGTTTATATCAAGCCATATATTATCATCGTATCCAACCAATGTTAATCTGTGCCCACCATGTTTACCAATATCACATCTTCCACAGATATGCTGTTTTTTATATTTCTTGTTACTTGTTCCTTTGTAGTTACTATCACTATCTGAATATTCTATATCTTCAAATCTCCAATTATCCATATATGTTGTAACAGATAAAATCTCACCATTACTTAATGCCGCTTTAATTGGCTGGAGCATTTCAGCATCAGGTCCTGTAATAGTATTACCAAAATTATGGCTAAATGAGTACTCACCTGTAATTCTTCTGTTAAGTGCCGCTCTCTGAAGATCAGCATCAGCATAGTAATTATATGCTTTTGCTTTTCCCTTATCAATTTCGCTTGATCTTTTAACCATCTGATCTTCTGCCATTGTTACACATCCTTTTTCTTTAAGAAGACGTGTAACAGGAACACCATTTTTAGCTACCTGGTTCCAGCTCCACATTGGCGAAAATAAATGTTCTTCTCCCTTTGATTCAATATCATATGCTTTATTGTATGTATAAGTAAATAAATAATAAACCTGCGAATAACTTACACAAGCCCCTAATCCACTTCCCTGATCTTCTATAGGTGGGAAATACTTAGACTTACTGTTATCTACATAAGAAGAAATATCGAATTCTTCATCAGCATCCTTTTCTGCTACATCTTCATCATTGTAAACCTGTTCAATTTCACAATCTTCTATGAAGTCATAAAATTCTTCTGGAGATTCAATCTGAACAACATTCTCACTTGCCCAGTCAATGTCCTCTTCTGTAGGCTCATCCATACCTATTTCATATAAATCTTCATAATAATCTTTTTCTTTCTGATTGTCTGATGCCTTTGATTTAAGGCCATAGAAAGCACTCACTCCACCAACAGCCAGAACTGTTAAACCAATCATAAGCTTCTTGTTGAATACTTTAAAAAAACTCATTTTCTTTTACCCCTTCTAAAATATAATAAATTAAAGCTATATTAATAAACCCAACATTAATATTAAACTCTTTTTTTATCATTGTCAAATTAGAAATGACTTACAAATTTGTTAATAATTACAATCACAATCGTACAATTGCA
>JAILNW010000057.1 GCA_024691145.1 Lachnospiraceae bacterium | reverse complement strand
CATATTCTTTATCAATACTATTTTCATATATAACTTCTCTTGTGGAAGCATTTATAATTCTTGCCCCATTGTATGACAATAACAATCCTCCATATTGCTCAAGTTTAAGTATCCTGCTTTCTCTTTCAAGTCCAGGAGCCTGTCTTCCTGAAGCAATAACAACTATTATACCCTGTTTTTGTGCATTGATAAGTGCCTCTCTTGTTGCTCTAGTAATTACCTTATCATCATTACTAAGAGTACCGTCTATATCAACTGCTATTAATTTATACACCACTCATTCCCCCAAAATTATTTATTATTATAAAAACTATTACCACTACACTTTGACTCCATAATATTTGAGCCATTAATTGTATTATTCATAATAGTATTATTCTTACACTGATTCAAAATAAATGCACAGCATCCCTGTGGGATATTCTTAAAAGTGTTATACTGTATATTCCAATTCTCTGCATAAAGCAACTGTATGCCGTGCCATGTAGGCGAATCAATTATATTGTCCTTTACAAATATATCACTTGGCCCCTTAGTTTCATTAGGATCCTGCCTTCTTGATCCTGAACCAATTGCTGCTCCACATCGATATACATAATTACTCTGTATATATATATCTTCGCTAGGAAATGTAATAAATATTCCACCTGCTGCTGCAGTATGATTTCTTATATTATTACCACATATATAAACCTCTCTGTTAGGCTGGCTATCTTTCTCTGAGTAATAAAGAGAAATAGGTTCACTATATTCCCAATCCTGTCCATCTATATAGTTATTGCAAATAAAACTATTAGTAAGATATCCTGGCATCACAATAACCGAACAATCTGAATTAAGGAAGTCACAATAATAAATCCTTATATTATCACCATGCCCAACAACATTAAGATTACCATTATTATTATTTTGGAATCTACATCCATATACCTCTGCTGTACTGCAATTATCAAGTCTTAACTGTAATACACCTACAGAAAGGTTACCTGCAACCTTTTTATTATTACCATCAAAAGTAATATTTCTTATTACAATGTTGCTTGAATAGTATATTCCGAGGGCTATATCCCAGTTTGAACCTTTAGCATCGTTTGCCGTTTTTAATACAGTTTTTTCACCTGCACCACAAATTCGTACAAATTTGCTATTCTCAATCTTAACATTCTTTACATAGTATGTTCCCTCTGGAAAATACAAATATTTTCCTTTAGAATTAGCATCTATAATGGCTTTTGTTATCTTTGATGAATAATCCTTGCCATCGTTAGCCACAACTCCGTAATCATTAACGCTTATGTAATCTTTAGAACTTACTCTGTTCGTAGAACTGCTTATTCCAGCCTTCTTATAGTTATACATTGTATCCTCTAAAGTATTACTTCCTTCAACAACTATTTCCTGAGTTGCTGAAGGTGCGACTTCTTCCGTTTTTTCAGGAGTACTGGTTGTAGTATTATTAGATTTAGTTCCACTACTGCTATTATCAGAACTTTCTGTTGTTGTACTTTGTCCAGTATTGCTTCTTGTAACAGATGATGATTCCGTATTGGAACTGTTTCTGTCACCTGAATAATTATCGTTAAAAGCCACCTCAGAACCATCACTTTCATTATTATCATTATTATAAGTAAAAGTTCCCTGATCCTGATTGTAAGTTACATTTCTCCTTCCTGACATAAATATATATGCTGGTGTATCCAGACTTAAAATGGCCTGTCTCATTCTCTCAAAAAAACCTGGTCTTTGAGACTCATCTTTCATCTCATATACACTATCACCTATATCTACACTTTGCTTAACCTCTACATGTTTTTCTCCGTCTCCATCTACATCATACTCTATAGCATCTTCCTCAAACATATCCCCTGAATAGTTTGTATTGTTTTCCATCACAGCATTACTTTCATTCTTGTGAATTATGTCTACTCCAATTAAAATAATTGCGCATAATGAAGCAACTACTGCTAATACTAATTTTCTCTGATTCATATCGTTTCTCCATTCTGTACATACATTTTAAACTATGCCAATCACCTCTACAATTATCATTATAACATTTTTTACAATATCATTCAACCTTATAAACTGTAACCAATGTGTAACTAGGTAAGTTGTATAATGGGTTGAATATTATTTTAGGCAGAAATCTATTTTCAGGAGGGGTACAAGTGAATAATATTTTAAAAGCTAATCAAGAGTTTAAAGAGCTGGTTATGGAGTATAATGCAAAGAGCGATGAGCTTCTCAACGTATTAAGATTACAGGGACATGACGTTGATGAAACTTCAGAACCAGAACAGATTATCGAGTTACAAAAAGTTTATAAGAAAAAGATTGCACAGCTAAGGGAAAAGTATGGTTTAGTGCAGAATTAAGGGTACTATTTTATTAAAGAAAAAGGAAATAAAAACTTACAGTTTTTACACTGTAAGTTTTTTTATACTTCCTATATCTACTTTATAGAATTCTGCATCAAGATTGAATTTGTCTTTATAGGCCTTTCCGATTATCTCTGTATAGTCCTCAATTACATCATTTTTCATAATGCTTACCATGCAGCCGCCAAAGCCTGCACCTGTAATTCTTGCGCCTATTACACCATCAATCTTTTTAGATTCCTCCACAAGAAAATCTATTTCTTCACAGGATACTTCATACAAATCCTTTAAAGAATAATGGGATTCATATAAAAGCTTTCCACATAATTCGTAGTTTTTATCAGCTAAAGCCTTAACCATGTCCTTAGTTCTCTTATTTTCATATACCGCATGTCTTGCCCTGTTCTGAATGGTTTTTTCACTTATAACAGCTGCCACCTTTTCAAACTCTGTAACTGTCATGTCACATAAACATTCATATGCAGGATTATTAATAATTTTAAGAGCTTCTTCACACTGGCTTCTTCTTGTATTATATTCAGAGCCACTAAGGTTACGCTTCTTTTTGCTGTTAATTATAACTATTGAATTATCTCCAAGGTCAATTGGAACATATTCATACTTAAGTGTCTGGGTATTAAGGAGCACTCCACAGTTTTCCTTGCCAACAGCAATAATAAACTGGTCCATTATACCACATTTCATGCCGATAAAGTCATTTTCAGCCTTCATGGAAACCTTGGCAATATCTATCATGCTTATATCAACATCATACATTTCCTTAAGAAAATATGCTGTTAGTACTTCAATTGAGGCCGATGAGGATAATCCTGAGGAATTAGGAATATTGCCTTTATAGACAACGTCAAATCCCTTGTCAAAAGCCTTATAATTTTCAATTATTTCTTTTATTACACCCATGCAATAACTGCACCATATTAGTTTTCCATTATCATCTGTTAACTTCTCCCAGTTTTTATAATCCTTAAGGTCAGCTTTTATAATACCATTCTCACTAAAGTTTTCAGAATAAAACTGTATAATGCTGTCTTCTCTTTTTCTTATAGCAGCATATGTTCCTATAGACAATGAAACAGGAAATACTTCTCCTCCATTATAATCTATATGTTCTCCTATAAGATTAACTCTTCCTGGTGCAAAAAATACCAAGGCATCTTTGTTATCGCCAAATATCTTACAAAATAAATCTTTCACTATACTCTACTCGCTTTCCTTGTTTGAAACAGCTTTCATGCTATATAATCTTGATGCATAATCAGGGAAATATCTTACATTCTCATTATACCCTGTTGCACAAAATCCCTGCTTTAACCTTATGCCTGCATTACATAACAGACCTCCTGATACTTTATAATTCTCCTGTTCTCCGTCCATCTTTACAAACTTTGCAACCAGGTTATGCATCATGGAATTCTGCTTTATATGAACAGGTGCCACAGTATTAATAAGGTCACCAAATTCCTTAACGTTATATTTCAAAGTTCTGTTAGAGAACTCATAAATAGTTTCTTCATTAAGTCCTCTTCCTTCAAATACTGCATATGCTGTATTAGGTATAACCTTTTCCTGAAGTATCATTCCATAGGCTGTATTTTTATCTTTGGAAACAGTTATCCATTTATATATGCCAGACTGGTAATCATTGCTTTCTCCGGTGCTGATTCTGTAGAAATCACCAAACTGCATATCTTTTCTGATTTCTTTATAATACTTTATCTGCTCTTTTATGGCATTTTTGTCCTCATCACTAAGGTCACTAAGATTACATTCATATCCTAACATGCCAAATGCTGCCACATTAAATCTTGTTTCAATGCTGGTATTACGAAGTGTCTGATGATTAGGACATCCTGACACATGTGAACCAAGTACTGACATAGGATAACCATAACTGTAACCTGTCTGAATCTTTGCCCTGCATATTGCATCAGTATTATCACTTGCCCATATCTGCTGCATGTAGCAAAGTATGCCAAGGTCGAATCTGTTTCCTCCGGCGCAGCATCCTTCGAATAATATATTCGGGAATCTTCCTGTTATTGTATCTATTACCTCATAAAGTCCCAAAATATATCTGTGAAAGAATTCACCCTGTCTGTTTCCAAGACTTATGCTGTATGCATCGGAGAATATTCTGTTCATGTCCCACTTTACATACTCAATGTTAGCAGAACCAAGTACTGAGCATATGCTCTCTATTATATAATCTCTCACTTCTTTTCTTGTAAAATCAAGTATAAACTGATTTCTTCCCTTGGACTGGCTCATTCCCGGTATGCCAACTATCCAGTCAGGATGATTTCTGAAGCAGTCACTGTCTTCATTAACCATCTCTGGTTCAACCCATATACCAAACATAAGTCCCATTTTGTTAATTTCATCAACAAGAGGTTTTAATCCATCAGGAAGCTTCTTCTTGTTTGGCACCCAGTCTCCAAGTGAACATTTATCATTATCTCTTTTTCCAAACCAGCCATCATCAAGTACAAATAGTTCTATTCCTGCCTCCTTGGCTGACTTCGCAAGTTTTATAATTTTGCTTTCGTTGTAATCAAAGTAAAATGATTCCCAGCTGTTAAGAAGAACAGGTCTTTCCCTAAACTGCCACTTTCCTCGTACTATATGATTTCTGATAAATTCATGCATATGATGACTCATATCATTGTAGCCTTTATGTGAAAATGTCATTACAGCCTCAGGTGTTGTAAATGTCTCCCCTGGTTCAAGATAATATTCAAAGTTTGCCGGATTAATACCGCTTACAAATCTCATTTTGCCAAAGCCATTAGTATCAACAGCCTCATAGTGATTGCCACTATATATAAGATTAAATCCATAAACAATTCCATAATCCTCAGTTGTATCTTTTTTACTTATCATAACAAAGGGATTACTTCTGCTTGAAGATGTTCCACATTTTGATTCGTTAACAACCTTAGACTGCTTGCAGCATTGTCTTTGCATGTTCATTTCTCTTGCCCAGGCACCATTAAAGTGAATAAAATCATATTCATTATTATCAAAATCCACCTGTGTGCTCATTATTCTGTCTATCTGAACTATACTTTGTGTATTATTTACAAGCTTTGCGCTTCTTGTAATTACATCTTTCTCTGGGAATATGTTAAAATACACATGTAACAGCATTCCTGAATTGTTATCTTTTAATACTATCTCTAGTTCTTCACTGCTTCCATATGATGCAGGAAGTCCCTCTAATACTGTCTTTTCTTTATTAATCTTAAAATCCTGATATATAAAATCACTTGTTCTGCTGCCATCAGCATTTACAAGGCATATAAACTCTTCCCTTATATCACCTTTACCTCTTGATGAAACTTCAAGAAGCATATTTTCAAGAGAATAGCATCTTTCATCATCATAATTAATAAGATTTCCCTGTGTAAACTCCTGTTTTTCAAGAAGAGCTGTTGCCAGCTCTTCTACATTCATTCCATATGAAATTCTGTCACCATAATGCAGATGACAAAGTTGTCCATTATCAAGAACCATAAATATATATTCTGTATTAGCAGTCTGTAATACAAATATCTTATCTGAATTTATAACCATACATTACTCCTGTTCATCTGCTGTGTCTTTTTCTTCTTCCACAGTTTCTTCCACTGTTTCTTCTATATTATCTTCAGTTATTTCTTTATCTGTTGTGTTTTCTCTTTCTTCAAGCTCCTTAGTAATCTCCGTCATTTTCTCTTCAGTTAATATATACTTTTTATTAAAAAATGTTATTGAGAATAATAAACCAGCCACAGGAATTATTATCATTATAAATTTTAAGCCTAAAAGTGTTGATTCCGTCTGAACTGTTTTATTAGAGTCAAGTTTAATAATATCAAGGCCTTTACCTGCTATAAATATTGAAAATGCAGATGCAAACTTAACTACAAATGTTTGTAATGAGAATATTGCACTTTCAGTTCTTCTATCATTTTTCCATTCGCCATAATCTACCGAATCCGCAAGGAATACAGTTGTAAGTACTGTAGCCATACCAAATCCAAAGAATATAATTGCTGCTGCTATGCAAAGGTATACGACAGTTCCTATCTCTATACCTAAAATATTAATTGCAGGTACATTAAATATTGAGAATGTAAACATTAATGCATATCCAAAAATAGCTGTAAATATTGATCCCTTTAATATACTCTTACAATCATGCTTAACTCTGAATGCTGGCAAAAGCATCATGGAAAGTATCTGAAATCCTCCGCCTACTGTGCCAAACAAACTGTATAATTCTTCATTTCCCATTGCATATTTAAAGAAATACAGTGAAAGATTCTGTGTAAGATAAAGAGAGGCATTGAATACTACTATTGCAACTACAACTACCAGCGCCTGATCATTAGTCACAAGAGCATCAAACATCTGTTTGATTGTAGGTGCTTCTTTACTCTTTACTTTAATTCTTTCTTTTACATTAATAACAGTTGAAATAATCGTTAAAATAAATATAGCAGCGATAATAATTGCATATATTTTATAACCATTTCTTTGATCAACTTTATCATTTAAAGCTATGTCTATTAATTTTCCGCCTTTACCAAATGTTATATCTGATATTCTTCCTAATCTGTTGATTATAGTAATTGATAATGCAGTTACAAGGGCATATCCAACTCCTGCACAGCTTCTTGCAATAACAGAAAGATTCTCTCTGTCTTTACCTGCTTTTGTAATAGCAGGAAGCATTGACCAGAATGGTATATCCATAATTGTATATGTAACACCCCAAAGTATATATGTTACTGAAACATATACTAACAGTGTTCTTCCTTTAAGATCTTCAGGCACCGCATAAAGTGCATAAATCATTAAAGCATTTGTTAATGTACCTGTTAATAACCATGGCTTGAATTTACCAAATCTTCCTTTAGTTTTTTCAACCACCATGCCCATTAAAGGATCATTAATTGCATCAAAGATTCTTGCGCACATCATCATTGTTCCAACAAATGAAGCACTGATTTTTAACACGTCTGTATAGTAGAACATTATAAATCCTGCTATAAAGGCATATACCATATCTTTTCCTACTGCACCTAAGCCATACGCCACCTTTTCTCTTGTTTTTAACTTCATATAAATTCCTCCATTTTTTATTAAACTTTACATACTCTTAGTTGCAAGTTTCACAACTTCATATGCCCCATTGTATATTCCCCTACTCTTATTCGCAATTATGTTTGTATTCATGACTTCAAGCAGAGACTTGTCATTCATTAAAAGCTTAAGCATATTGATTGCATTATCCACACTGTCACATTCAATAGTTCCATCCCCGATTTCTGCTGCATGAATAGCTCCCCATCTTTCATGTCCTCCGACTCTTTGTATAAAGAGCTTTGGTACAGGATAAAATGCCAGTTCGCTTGGTTTTGTAACAAGCAAATCGCAGCTTCTCATAAGCAGATTAGTTGCATAAACAGCTTCAAATATATCACTATGACAAAATGAATGTATGCCATAAACGTCCTCTTCTAACGCCTTAGCAGCAAACTTCCTTGTTTCGCTCCAGTTATCAAAATGAGTAGTTGCCTCTTTAAGTATAGGCATCTTCTTGCTCATTGCATCCCATACTTTGTGGTAATCACCCACATTAACATATAGTGTTACCTTTTTCTCTTTAATATACTCTGACAGGAACTTTATAATCTCCATAAATATTTCCTGCTGGGCTCCCGCTCCTCCTATTGTTAACAGAACTGCTAATGGTCTTCCATTGTTAATCTTATCAATTCTTCTCTTGCAGTCCTCTTCGATATTAACAACAAGTTCGTGATCTATATAATGTCCTGTGTACTTAATAT